>DATGKC010000543.1:0-6598 GCA_035294845.1 Planctomycetaceae bacterium
ACGATGCAAGTGGCCCAGCGGCTGTATGAAGACGGAAACATTACCTACATGCGAACCGACTCGGTGTCGCTCTCGCAAGAGGCGGTCAACGCGGCCCGAAGCTGCATTCAGAACCGCTACGGCGACGAATACCTTTCTGACGGCGTGCGCACGTTTGAAACCCGCACGAAAGGGGCGCAAGAGGCGCACGAAGCGATCCGGCCGGCCGGCACCGCCATGAAGACCGGCGAAGAGCTGGGTTTGGCGGGCCGCGAGCTGGCCTTGTATTCGCTGATCTGGAAACGCACGGTCGCCACGCAAATGGCCGAGGCCCGGCTCCGCTTTGAAACGGCCACGATTTCGGCCGGCGAGGCCGAGTTCCGGGCGACGGGGCGGCACATCGAGTTTCCAGGGTTCTTCCGGGCGTATGTCGAAGGAGTGGATGATCCCGAAGCCGCCCTCGACGATCAGGAATCGGCCCTTCCCAAGCTCAATCAGGGAGACCAACTGGCCTGCCGTCAGCTCGATGCCATCTCTCACGAGACACAACCCCCGGCCCGATTCACTGAAGCCACGTTAATTCGAGCTCTCGAAGCCGACGGCATCGGCCGGCCCAGCACCTATGCGTCGATCATCGGCACGATTCAAGACCGCGGGTACGTCGTCAAGGCGGCGAGCCAGTTGCGCCCCACATTCAAGGCGCTGGCGGTGACGAGGCTGCTCGAGAAGAACTTTCCGCAGCTCGTCGACGAACAATTCACTGCCAGCATGGAGCAGTCGCTCGACGACATCGCCGCCGGCGAAATGAAAGCCACCCCCTATCTCAAGCAATTCTATCTCGGCAAGCAGGGGCTCGACGAGCAGGTCAAATCGCACGAAGAGACCATCGACCCGCGGGAGGCATGCACCGTCGAGCTCGAGGGCCTTTCGGCCAAAGTCCGCATCGGCAAATTCGGGCCTTACCTCATCAAAGAGCAGAACGGCGAAAACGTTACGGCATCGCTCCCGGACGATCTGACCCCGGCCGACATCACGAACGAGATCGCCGAGACTCTCTTCGCGCAGAAGAAAAAGGGACCGACGACGCTGGGAGTTGACCCGGAAACCGGACTCCCCGTCTACTCGATGATCGGCCCCTTCGGCCCTTATGTGCAGCTCGGCGACGCCGGCGAAGACGGAAAAAAACCGAAGCGCGTCTCGATTCCCAAGCATATCGACCCGCAGCAGGTCACGCTCGAGCTGGCCCTCGACCTGTTGAGCCTGCCGCGCACGCTCGGCGACCATCCCGAGTCGGGCAAGCCGGTCAAGGCCGCCATCGGCCGATTCGGCCCCTACGTGGTGCACGAAGGTGTCTATAAGTCGCTGCCGAAAGAGCAGGACGTGCTCAAGATCGAACTGACGGCCGCCGTCGAGCTGCTCAAGCAAGCGCGCCAGCGCCGAGGCGCCACGCCGATCAAGGAGCTGGGCGCTCACCCGGACGATAGCCAGCCGGTGCAGGTGTTTTCGGGTAAATACGGCCCCTACGTCAAGCATGGCAAGTTGAACGCCACGATCCCCAAAGAAACGCCAATCGAAGAAGTGACGCTCGCGCAGGCGCTGGCGCTGCTCGAAGCGAGGGCTGCTCGGGGAGGCGCAGGTCCTTCGAGCCGCGCAGCCCGGCGAGCTCCGCCGAAATCCCGCCCGTCAGCCGCCCGTTCCAAAAAAACGCCGCCCAAAAGCGCTTCCAACAAGAAACCAACGAAACCGGCGACGAGGCCGGCGCCGCGAAAGAAGAGGCGTTCTGACGACGGGTCGCTCAACAACCAGTAGCGACTGGTGGCTTAGAGGGCGTTTGGATTAGTCTCCCCAGCGCCTCACGAGCCGGTGCTCGATCTGCAGGTGATCGCAGATGCGGCCCACAACGAAGTCGATCAGGTCTTGGATCGAACGCGGTGCGTGATAGAAACCGGGCATGGCCGGCATGACCGTTGCGCCCGCGTCGGCCAGGCGCTTCATGTTCTCGAGCTGAATGCTCGATAGGGGCGTCTCCCGCGGAACGACGATCAGCTTGCGCCGCTCCTTCAGATGCACGTCGGCGGCCCGCTGGATCAAGTTCCCGGAATGTCCGCCCGCAATGCCGGCCAGCGTTCCCATCGAGCAGGGACAAATCACCATGCCCGACGTCAGAAACGACCCGCTGGCGATTCCTGATCCAAAATCTTCATAGTGGTGATAGACGATCTTTCCTTTTTGCGTGTCGCTCAGCACCGAGGTGATGTCTGAAAGGGCCGAACGATCGGGCATCATGGTCTGCAAGGCGCTGTCGGAGGTCAATTCCGATGCATCGGGCAACAGGTGCGAGAGGACGAAATTCTCAAGATCGACGCGGATCGCCAATTCGCGGTCGAGCACCAGCGCCGCCGCGCGGCTGATCGTCAAGTGCACGGTGTGTCCCGCCATCAACAGCACTTCAAGGAGCCGGATGGCGTAGATCGACCCGCTCGCGCCGGTCATGGCGACGACCAAATCGTGCATGCTCACTTTTCTCCGAAATAAAGCGTCGCGATGCCGAATGTCAGCGGGGTGAAGCGAACCGTTCGCAGACCGCAGTCTTGCATCAATTGGGCCAGCTTTTGGCCGTGCGGAAATTCCGAGACCGACTCGGGAAGATAATTGTACGCGTTTTGCGTGTTGCGCGCGAACAATTGTCCGATGCGCGGCAAGATGTTGCGGAAATACCATGCATAAAGTCCCCTCAGCACGCGATTGGCGGGAAGCGAGAATTCGAGGACGACGACTCTGCCCCCGTGTCGGCAGACTCGAACCATCTCCTTTAGGCCGCGCGTTGTGTCTGTGACGTTTCTGAGACCAAACGCGACGCACACGATCTGAAACACATCGTCTGCAAAAGGGAGCTGTTGCGCATCCGCCTGGAAGAACACCGGCGGATCGCCGGCCCCCCGGCTTTTTTTCTGACGTTCGAGCGCTTTCTGATCGGCGATCTCCAGCATCTCGCGTGTGAAATCGGCCCCGACGACCGGGATTCGGCCCCGTCCTTTTTTCCAATAGGCAAGCGCCAGGTCCCCCGTTCCAGTGCACACATCGAGAATGGGCGCCTCCCCACTGGGGGCCGCCGCGCGGACCGTTCGCCAACGCCAGTACCAATCGATCCCGCCGGAAAGGAAATGATTGAGAAAGTCGTACCGCGGCGAAATCTCGCCGAACATCCGGCGAATGCGCTGCTCCGACTTATCAAGGTCAAGCGGTGGGCCGGCGCGTTCGGGCATCTTAACTCGGTGGCGGGCGTTCAATTCGCCAAGTCTCGATCACTGCAGTGCCTGCGCAATCGCCAGAATATCGTTTGCCAAAAGCCTGAGATTCGGGCATTTTTCGATTGCAATTTTGGGGTCGTCGTCGAGGTAATTGCTGATGCCGCAGAATTTCTTGGCTGTGATGCCCACTTTGCTGAATTGAGGTAGCTGCGGATCCAGCCATCGGTGAAAAAAATCGGGCAATGTGGCCCGTCGTGCATCGCCGCGCTCGCTGTCGCCTTCAACGAACAACGCGATGCGCCGCGATTTTTCGCGAATTCTGATCATGGACGGCGCCTACTGCGACTTCGGAGGGATCGCTTCATCTGAGGGGAGAATGGATATGCGATTTTCGAGATTCTCGATGGCGTCAACCGGCAGCAATGCGAGATCGTCCAATTCTCCTTGCGTGAACATTTGCCCGAGCCGGTACGCTTGTAGCCAACGTGCCAATCTTGCCGGTCAAGCGACACGACATTTCTCTGGCCGTCTTCCCAGTGGCAGAGTGTGACCTGGGGAGAATAGTCAGAAAACGCGTCCAAAAACTCCGGGGAATGGCTGCTTAATACGACCTGCGTGCGCTGGGATGCAGCCACTGCATATTCTGCAATGATGGGCAGCATGCTGGGGTGCAGGCCCATCTCAGGCTCGTCTATGACAATCAGAGCAGGTGGATCGGGGTTTGCGAGCACGGCCAGAATCAACAGGAAGCGAAGCGTCCCGTCAGACAAATCGCGTGCGACGTGCGGCCGATTGCTCGACTTCCAGAATACGGCAAGCTGGATTTGTGATGCTGCCGCGGGAGGAAAATCGAGCTTATCGTACGGCGCGCCGAAGCCGGCCCGCATTCCATCATCAATCAAATCCCTGAATTCTCGGAGGGAATAGGTGGTGTGAAGGAATGGCGCCAGATTGCTCCCGTCTGCGTCAAGCTTCGTGGTGTGTTGCGTGGTGGCGGGAAGGCGAATGGCGGAATCCCGATCGACGTGAATGTCGTGATGAATCGTCCACCCGCCGATCACCCGCCGAGTGTGCGAGGGTACCTTGTTGCTCAAATTGGATATTTGCGAAAGCAACGACTCATCGGCATTGAATTCGTCGGGCTGTTCCAGGTAATCCGCGAGCTTCTGTTGATTCTGGTCGAAGAAAATTGCATGGCGTGCGTCCCGCTGGAACACCCAATAGGGATATTTCTCGGTGCCTTGGTCGTACTTGAACCAATTCCCAAGCGTGTCTTTCCGAATCTCGTAAGCGCTGCCCGCTCCCACTTGTCCAAGTTCGAGCTCAAACGTCAGTGCGTCCCGAATTGGATCACGCCGTTGATCGACAGGGTCAATTCGCACGCGCCAGCCGAGTGATCCCGGTTGATAATCCCAGAGCAAGGGGATCATCCCATTCGCATTCTCGATTGCCTTACGAAGCTGTCCCGTCGCGGCACTCGCAATCATCTCCAGAGCGCGAATGAGGTTGGATTTGCCGCCTCCATTCGGCCCGACAACAAGATTCAGCCTTCCGGGCGCCCAATCGATCGACTTCAGCGATCGAAATCCATTCACTTCCAGTCGCTGAATTGCCATTTTCGCCTCGACGATGTTTAAACGAAAGGTTGTCGGCCCGATCGTAAGGAAGTGTCCCGCGCCTCAGCTTGAATTCTACCAAAATTCCTCACCACGTTTCTCCCGGATTTTCCCCCAGGCCGTAGTCCTTCCACCTCTGCGTCACCAGATCTTTGACTTCGCGCGACATAATCATTTCATCCGGCCAAGGCCGCGGATGGCCCTCTTCGGGAAATTTGCGGGTCGCGTCGATCCCCATTTTGTGGCCCACGCCGCACACCGGCGCGGCGTGATCGAGAATGTCGGTGGGTCCCTGGCAAAACACCACGTCGCGTCCGGGATGCACGTTCGCTCCTACGTGGAACCAGACTTTTTCTTCATCCTGCACATCGACGTTGGCGTCCACCACGACCACGATTTTCGAGAACATCATTTGCCCCATGCTCCAGATGGCGTTCATCACTTTGCGGGCCTGCATGGGATATGTCTTCTTGATGCTCACAAAGCACAGGTTGTGGAAAGCGCCGGGCCGCGGCAGGTTGTAATCGACCAATTCCGGGATGAACATGCGGATCAGGGGCAGAAAGATTCGTTCGGTGGCCTTACCCAGCCAGTAGTCCTCCATCGGCGGCTTTCCCACGATCGTCGTCGGATAAATCGGATTGGCGCGGTGCGTGATCGCCGTCACGTGATAGAGGGGAAACTCATCCGCCAGGCTGTAGTAACCGGTATGGTCGCCGAAGGGACCTTCCGTCTGCCAGGGCTCGGCGGTGTCGATGTAGCCTTCGATAATGATTTCGGCGCCGGCGGGAACTTCGAGGTCGATCGTGCGGCACTTGACCAGATCGATCGGCGAACCGCGCAAAAACCCGCCCAGAAGGCATTCGTCAGTGTGGGGAGGCAGGGGTGCGGTGGCCATGTAGGGGAACACCGGGTCGCCGCCGAGTGAAACGGCGATCGGCATCTGAGTCCCGAGCTTCTTATATTCCATGAAATTCTGGCACCCGTCGTGATGCAGGTGCCAATGCATGAAGCAGGTGTTCTTGTCTTTAAGCTGCAAGCGGTACATGCCCACGTTGCGCTCGCCGCTCGTGGGATTTTTCGTGAACACCTGACCGAACGTGATGAATCGCCCGGCATCGAGCGGCCAGCACTGGAGGACCGGAAATTCATCCAGATCGACGTCGCGCCCCAGCTTCACCACCTGCTGGCACGCCCCGCTGCGCACCAGGCGTGGAGGCAACTTGGCGAGCTGCGCGAGCTGCGGCACAAGCTTCAGTTTCTCGAGCCAGCCTTCCGGGACCTGAGGTTTGATCAAGGCGGCGATGCGATCGGCCACTTCGTCGAACGAACTGACGCCCAATGCGCGGCACATCCTTTTGTGGCTTCCCAGAACGTTGATCACAACCGGCATCGAGCTTCCGCGAACCTTCTCGAAGAAAAGCGCCGGCCCGCCGCCGGGCGATTTGCTGACGCGGTCGGCAATTTCGGTGATCTCGAGGACCGGGTCGACCTCGGCCGAAATGCGCACGAGCTCGCCATCGTCCTGAAGCTCGTTGAGAAAGTCGGAAAGGCTGTCGTAAGCCATTGGGCGTAAGTTCGACTGTGCGGCAGGGAAGAATTCGAGGCATTATAGGGGGCGATCAAGCAAACCAACAGCAGACACGAGAACCGATATGCTCTGGCGGAGTTAACCGGGATCGGACACAATTGAAGGTTAGCGGCGGTCTGGACTCAATTCCCGAGATATCGTTTATGGCCACAGCTATTCCC
>DATGKC010000544.1:0-4649 GCA_035294845.1 Planctomycetaceae bacterium
GCCCAAGAACACCGTCGATCTGTGCACGAAATACGTCAAGAGCTGCCAGAATGCAGACGGGGGCTTCATGTACCAGAAGCTCACCAATACCCAGAGCATCTGGCCGCGCTCGTCGGCCGGCCTCGTCGCCCTCTACAGCGCGGGCATCTACGAAGGCAAGGAAATCGAGATGGGCTTGAAATTCCTGATGGACCACATGCCGCGCGGCGAAGTCTTCCGCCACGAGGCCTTTTATTTTTACGGCCATTACTACGCGGTGCAGGCCATGTGGCACGCCGGGGGAGCCTATTGGCGTCAATGGTATCCTGCCATTCGCGACGAATTGCTGGGCCGCCAGACTCATGACGGAAGCTGGCCCGACCTGACGGTCAACAGCGAGTACGGCACGGCGATGGCCTGCATCGTGCTGCAGATGCCCAACAACTACCTCCCCATCTTCCAGCGATGACCGCCGTGCGAATGGCAATTCTGTGCAGCGGCGAGAGGCCCGGGTTGCTGCGGTTAAGTGGGTTTCGGATCGGCCTGTTCGCGTCGCTGCTTGCCGCCTGGCATGGCGCGCCGCCGCAACTGGCCGGCCAGGAAAGCCCCACGCGCAACGTCATCGTCACCGATTCCAACGGCAAAGTGCGCAGCGGCACATTGACCGACCTGGCTTCCGGACAATTGACATTGGGTGTGTTCGACCAAATCCGCCTGCAGACAAAGAATCTGGTCTCGCTGAAGATCAAAGATCGTACATGCTCGATTGCGCCCTCCGATCCCCTGGCCATTCTTGCAGGCGGCGATGTTTTTGTGCTGCGCCCCGAGTCGATCGATGATGAATCGCTCACCGGGCAATGGGTGCGATTCCCCGCCTGGCCGCCCGTCAAATTGCCGCTCGAGTCGGTGCGCGCGGCGCTCATTCACCGGCCGGCAGGCCGATCGGCAGACGCGCAGCTTCTCAACCAGGCGCTCGAATATACCGAGCCGCAGGATGCGATCGTCCTCACAAACGGAGACACGTTGGCCGGCGAACTCGCAGGATTGAGCGGACAGCGAATGGAGCTCGCCGCGCCTTCGGGAAAGTCGGCGGTCGACCTGGCGGCCGTGCGCGCCGTGATATTTAATCCGTCGCTCACAAACAGCGAACCCTGGAAGGGCGAGGGAGCGTTGATTTGCCTCGTCGACGGCAGTCGCTTTCGCGTCCGCGATCTGAAATTCGGAGCGCTCGATCGGCTCACGATGCGCACCGCGTTCGGCCGCGAGCTCGACTTGCCCCTGGCGGCTGTCGAATCGGTGCGGTTTCTGGGAGGATGCGCTGTGTATCTTTCCGACTTGTCGCCTGAGGATTATCGTTTCCAGCCGTTTCTCGATCTCAAGTGGCCGCTCCGGAGCGACCAGAACGTCTGCGGCGGCCGCCTGACTTTGCGCGGGATCGAATATGCCAAGGGATTAGGCGTTCACAGCAAAAGCACAGTGACGTACCGGCTTGACGGCAAGTTCCGGCACTTTCAGGCCACGATCGGCGTCGATGACGACGCTCAGGGAAAAGGGAGCGTGGTTTTTGAGATATTGCTCGACGGCAAGCCGGCCTACAAAAGCGGCGTACTGACCGGATCGAGCCCCGCCGTCGCGATCGAACGCCTCAACGTCTCGGGGGCAAAGCAGCTCACGCTGCGCGTCGATTATGCCACGCTGGGCGACATCGAAGATCACGCCGATTGGTGCGACGCCGTGTTGCTCAAGTAATTTCGCCCGTCACGGTGCGCCGATTTGTCGCAGCGCCTCGTAGACCGCGGCGGTCGCCGTGCTCGCCAGGTTCAGGCTGCGAACCGCCGCGCGCATGGGAAAACGTAGATTGCGAGTGGGCTCTTCAGCCAGAACCGCCGCCGGAAGCCCGCGCGTTTCGCTGCCGAACACCAGAACGTCTCCGCGCTGAAATTCGGCCTGCCACACCAGGCGCGAAGCCGACTTCGTGAAATACCAGAAGCTGTGCCCGGCGAGTCGATTTTTGACATCGTGCCAGCTTTCCAGCGCCTCCCAATCGACGTGTTGCCAGTAGTCCATGCCGGCTCGACGCAAGTGCCGCGCGTCCAGGCGGAACCCCAGGGGCCTCACCAGCCACAACTTGGCCCCCGCCGCCACGCACGTTCGCCCGATGTTTCCCGTGTTCTGCGGGATATCGGGCTGATACAGCACCACGTTGAGGACCGGGTCGTTGGCGTCAGACACGATTGACGGCTGCCGGCTGCTCTCGGGCGCGAACGACGACTTGAGGCGCGATCTGCGCGCCCAGCGCCGTCAGGCTGGCGATTTCGCGTCGGATTTCGGCCGTCGTGAGGGCCAGGGCTTCGAGCCGATCGCGGGCCAGCCGCACGTCGGCCATTGATTTTTCCAGCCGCGGGAAAAGTCCCGTCGCCAGCCGGCTCTCGGCCAGTTGCCGCGCCGCCTCGCCGATGCGCTTCATCAACCCGCGCCGCAATCGGCGCGTAAACACCATCACCAGCACGGCCGACCAGAGCACGAGAAATACTCCCGCATGAATATAAAAGTCGGACGACAGAAGGGAATGCCCAAGGATGGGCTCGGCATAAAAAAAGTTGTACGCAGGACGGCCGACCGCGTAAACCAGGAAAACCCCCAACAGCAGCTCGTAGACGAACCGCACGCCCATTCGCGAATGGCGCTCGGCCAGCCCCCGAACAATCTCTTCGACGCGGCGACCGGCGTCTCCCAGGAATTCATCTTCGACGCGAACCGCCTCGCGCCGCAAGCCTTCGAAATTCCCCTGCTCGACCAACCGTGGATCGAGCCGCGCCTCTTGAACGTACCCCGCCATCACAAGCTGCGATCGTCGCAGCACGGCGTCGTCGAGCCCGCAGACGGCGACCCGGTCGATGCGGCTTTCGGCTTCGATCTCCTGGCGCTTGGAATTGAGCCAGCGGACGCCCTGGACGGCGCCGATCAGCGCCATTTGAGCCGAGCTGCGGGCGCGCCATAAACCCGCCGAGGCGATCAGATTTCCCAGGCTGCTGTAGAGGCGCACGACGGCGGAAAAAGGGCTGAGGCCCCAGCTCTCGGTGACGGCGGCGAGCAGTCGCCTCTCCCAGAGCTGCCGGCTCGCCAGGAGTTCTTCGCGTAGCTGATCGGACATGAGCTCGACCAGCTTGCGTTTTTGTTCCTCCAGCGCCCGTTCGAGCTGGTCGAGAGGGGCGGAATTCTGCGCCAGGTGCGCGCGCGAGCGGTCGAGCGCCGCCTGGACGAGATCGACGAGGTTCGCCCGCCGGATCTGCGTGCGGTGAGACGACGCCAGCTCGCTGGAAAGCAGTTCCTGCAGGCGGCGGAAGTCGCCCGCCGGACGCTGCCCCGCCTGCTGCTCGCGCAAGGCCCGCAGCGAATCGACGAAGAAGATGTCGGGGACCTGATATCGGCCGTCGAGTTGACGCCGCCAGTCGTCGCGCACGTCCTCGTCGATTTCGGCGCAGGTCTGGACGAAGACCAGTCGGCAGCCGGTGGCGGCTTGCGTCAATTCGTCGCCCACGCGGGCCGAGCGATACTTCTGCTGCGTCGCCGTGTAAAGGAGTACGTCGCAATAAGGCAATAAATGGTGCAGTCGGGCCAGATTCGAGCCGTCGGTTTCAGATTCGGTGGTGTCGGGATCGGGACAGTCGACGAGCACGAGATCGCGGAGCAAAGGCGCATCGAGGCGCACGATTTCAAAATCGTCGAGAGGCAAGCCCAATAGCTCGAGCTCGGTTTGCGGGTGCGCGACGAGAATCGGCCGCGTGGTCGTGGGGCGCTGCCGTCCCGAGCGCGTGCACTCGCGGCCCACCAGCGCATTGACCAGCGCGCTTTTGCCCGTCCCCGTTCCGCCGAAAGTCGCCACGATGAGAGGCGCCTCCAACCGGATGCGCAAAGTCTCGACGCGCGAAAGCAACCGGCGAACGAGCGCGCGGCAATGCTGGAGCGGCTCCCAATCGGGTTCGGATTCGGCCCAACCGCGCAGGCGGTCGATGAGCTCATCGACCTGAGCCAACATTTCCAGTTGTGCGAGTTCGGGAGACGACATGCCGCGCAATTCCTCGCCGCAATTGAAAGACGGTTAACGGGCCCGGCGGCCGCGATCGGCCGATGCCTCAAGTCTATCATACGGCCGAGACGAATGTCCCCGGCGAGACGGCTCGAATTAAGAAACGCGGCGTGCGGCTATCGGCCAAATTTTTCCGCAACGATTCCGCTGGCGACCCCAAGCACCGTCATGGCCAGCCACAGCGCGGCAAAGAATCCTCCGGCCAGAATGCCGATCCAGGCGTGCACCTGCCCTTTCACGTGGGGTTCCCGCTTGGCCTTGCGCAATCCCACAATTCCCAAGACGAGCGCCGCAATTCCCAGGGGAAAGCAGGGAATGATCGAAAACACGCCGAAATAGTAAGCCAAGAGCGCGGGCATATTCTTGTACGGAATGACGCCCCCGGTCGCATCGCCCTCGTTTTTTGCTTTTCTTGCCGAGACAGACGATGCAAATTGCTCGCCGCAGAACCGGCAGACTTTGGCGCTGGCCATAATCATTTCGCCGCACACGGGACACGGACGGCGTCCGGCTTCGCTCATGGTCGGTTCTCCACGGGAATTGTGATCGGAGCCTCGTGATCGGTCGAACGCTCAGCGAT
>DATGKC010000545.1:0-3610 GCA_035294845.1 Planctomycetaceae bacterium
ATTCCCATCTTGGCGATTCCCAACGGCGTATAGAAATCGTTCAGGATCCGTCGAGGTGTCGACGGCAGCCCATGAACAATCGCCCATGCCGCCGGCCCGGTGCTCATCGGGTAAGCCACGATCGCGACAGACAGCCACACGGCCAGTCGCTTCGACCAGCGCTCGCGACGATTGAAGATTCTCACGCCAAGCCAAATGCAAAAGGCAATCAAAGCAACGAGCATGAACTGAACGACCAGGGTGACTGCGAGTTTTAGCATCCCCGCATCATACCCTCATACCCGCAGTGGCGTGGGGGCGGGAAGGGCGAATCGAACCGGAGACCTGACTGGGATTCATTTGTGCGTGTCGGGGCGGTAGACTGACGACGTACTTGCCCGGCGCGTATTCATGCAGAGGAGACGGGATGCACAAACTTCACTGGCCGTTCGGCCGATTGTCTCCGATTCTTCCCGCCCGCCCGATGAGCTTCTCATTGCGCAGGAGTGCTGCTGGTGTTCTCGCCGTCTTGGTATTCGTCGCAATCACCGGCTTCCGCTCCATTGTGTCTGGCCAGCCGTAAAAACCTGCCGGGAAGGAGCAGTCCGCGACAGAGAAGGTGCAACCTGGCAAACCGCAGTCCCCGGAGGCGAAGCCGGAAAGCAATGTCGACGACCGGAAACGATTTCAGTCGCTCGGATATGTCGCGCACGAGCACGAGGTGACAGTCTTCGGCCGGACCCTGAACGAAGAAGGCGAGCCTGTCGTCGGCGCTCGCGTCTTTGTCATTGCCGTGATTCCGACGGGCGTGCCCTTCCGCAAACTGCCAGTGCCGGCCGAGGCGAAATCTGACGGCAACGGAAACTATCACTTCGATAAGGTTAAACTCTCTGTACTCGAATTTGCTCCCAAGGCCGTTCCCAAGCCCAGCGAGGCGCTGTTTAAGGTATTTGCCCTCGCTGACGGGTATGGATATGTCTGGCGACGGACGCATGGTTTTCGGCCTGAAAGGCGCCCCATCGAATCTGATGCGCCGGCCAAACCCGTGGATAAAACGAATTCGGACGGTAAGCAGAACGCCGTCAAATCACAGAAAAACGACGTCCCGCAACATGTGTTCTTCGCCGATGAACCGATCGTGCTCGATCTGGAATTCTCGCCCGAGGTGCGGCTGCACGGCACGCTCAGCGACGACCTGGGGAATCCGCTGAAGAACGCGGTGGCGCAAATTCGGAGCAGCCAGTATCTCGAAGACTCACTGCACGGCGTCGACGGGCAATTAAGCGGAATCTCCGCACTTCCCGAAGAGTTCCGAGTCGCCCGGACCGATGGCGAGGGGCGCTATGAAATCCGCGGACTGCCCCGCGATTGCAGCCTGTTGGTCGATCTCGATTACTTGCCTGAATATGATCGTTGGATCGACAGAATACACACGGGAAAAGTGGCTCCTCCGACGGGCCGTTTCGTCGGCTACGCCGGCGAGCTGAATCATGTTTTCGTTGCGCCGGTGACGGTGCGAGTGAAAGCCTTGGGCAGGAATCGGCAGCCGCTCGCGAATGTCGTCGTTCGCGAAGAGTCGGGTGGTCAGATCCGCCGTGCCGGATCGCTCGATCGGACCGACGCCGGGGGCACCGCAACCCTGAAACTGCGTCCGGGAAAATGTGCACTAATTGTCGAGCCGACGATCGGCCAGCCATATCTCCCCCAGCAGCTGATGCTGGAATTCAAAGACGATCCGCGGGAGTGTTCGATCGAGGTGGAACTCAACTCCGCCGCAGAAGTGATCTTCGAAGCTGTCGAAAAAGAAACAGGGAAACCGATTGCGGGGATTGCATTCCTCAGCGAACCAGCCGACGCCCGCGACCGCAAGCCGGTGCAATCCCAGTTGTCATTCGTCGACCATCTTCGCACCGACGCATCGGGGCGGATGCAGGCTTTTTTCGAGCCGGGCGAGCGGCAATTTTTTGTGGATCAACGGCGCTCCCCCGCGGAATTCGAACCCCTGGCACCCGTTACCGAAACATTCGACCTGTCGCCCGATAAGCCGACGCGTCTCCGCTTAGAATTCACGCGCCGGCCTGCAGTTGTCACCGAAGACAAGCCCGCGCCGATCACCGACGAGCTGAAACCGTTGGTGGAATTGCTGCAGAGACAAAGTGAACGGTTTGAGCGGTCGCGGAACGTGCGGTATCAGGTGCGACATAATAACCACGTGCGAGCTGACATGACGCGAGAACGATTGACGCAGGTTCTCGAATCGTTGGGGTCCAAGACCGTCGATGAGTGCCTTGAAGCGCTCCGCAACGCCTTCCCCGATTTCGGCGGATTGGGTGCCGCGGAGATCTTGACCGACGGGATCCGGCGCCGCGTCGAAATTCATTATCCCGGGTACGATCAAGTCGATTTTCATGTCTTCAACGGCGAGGAGACGATCGTTTCGATGGCAGAGGGAAGGCAGCTCCATCTCTTCGATCGGGAGGACAATACGCAGGTTCACTACCTCGAGCCTCGCGACTTCTGGGAGGGGCCGGCAAACCCGCGTGTGTTGACACTTCGGAAGCAGCCGGCCGGAGCCGACGAACCACGGCGAACCGTCCGCCACGCTGACGGAGCGTGGGAGGTGGAAGTCGTGACGCCGCGGTTTACGACCCGCTGGATCATCGACGACACCACTGCTTTCCAGCGCCGGGTGTCCTCCGTCACAGCGCGAGGATCGGGGCGTGAGACATGGCAATTCTTTCCCACGCTGATGTCCACGGGAGTCGCATATCCGAAGCTGTCCATCGAGGCGAACCGCCGGGATGAGAACCTGGCGTTTTGCACAGTCACGTTTGTCGACAAGGTCGAGTTGCTCGACGTTCTGCCCGCTGAGGCATTCGTCGTTGCGGCGCGTGCCGGAACCAATATTGTCGACTACCGTGGCATTCCGCGGTCTGATCAGCGGAATGGACGGCGGCCGCCGACGGGAGTCGTATCAGCCGACGTCCCCGACGTCGTCGCCCATCGCAACCGCCTTGCCCCGGCCGGGGAGCCGGTCCTCAAGATCGGCGATGGGATCCCCGAGCTCAACGTGCTGACGTGGGTCAATGCCGAAGGAAAGATTGACCGTCCCTCCTTGGCGGGCAAGGTCATCGTCATCGACTTCTGGGGAATTGGTTGCGGACCCTGCGTCGCCCAGCTTCCCGAAGTCAACGCGGCGGCAAAGCACTTTGCCGATTCGAAGATCATCATCGTCGGCCTTCATGACAGCTCGGGCGGCCTGGAGCAGGTCACGCAGTTTGCCCAGAAAAGGGGATTGGTGTTTCCCATGGCCATCGACAACCCGGACCCCAAATCCCAGAGTTTCGGGATCACGTTCGCTTCGTTTGGGATCAGCGCAATTCCCTCGGCCGTCGTCGTGGATAGTATCGGCCGCGTGGTCTACCTCGGACAGTTCCAACAGGCGATCGAAATCGCCAATAAGCTGATCCAAGCGAAGTGAGTGCGGATTATCGGTGATCCGCTGTCGCGTTATTTGGCATTCAACCTTCCATGTGCAAGCATTTGACGAACGGCATGGATCAGCGATTGAAGAAAATGTTCGGACTGGCGAGGTCCTGGCGATTCTGGATCGTTGTGGCTGCGTTGCTCG
>DATGKC010000546.1:0-26644 GCA_035294845.1 Planctomycetaceae bacterium
GCCGTCGTCGGGGCGACACTGGTTGCCCTGGGAATCTTCTGCTCGGGATTGTGCCGCACGGCGGCGTCTGCCGCCATGCTGACCGGGATGGCGCTGATGGCGATTCTGCTGATGGGGCTGGCTCCGAGGATCATGGAATATTGGAACTTTTCGAGCGCGCAGGTTCATCTTGTCGAGAGCGTCTCGTGTTGGGCTCATGTCGAGCGTTTCAGCCGAGGGACGATCGAGCCGCGAATTATCGCGGGGCATGCGTCGATTTGTGCCGCGCTGGTTTGGGCGAGCTCCGCGATCGCCAGGCGCGTCGATGATGGTTGACCAGTTCTTGACGCCGGAAGCGGAATGACAGCAAAACTGCTAAATGCCGGGCGTGCCCCTCTTTACCAAGGCACGCGTCGCGCGCCGCGAGGACCGGTGTCCCGCGTCGGCCTGTTTGCGGCCATTGTCGCGGCGGCCAACGTGGCCTGCATCTATGGTCTGCCGGCGGAGATCGACCTGACGCACCGCGGCACGTTCACGCTTGCGCCGCAGACTCGCAACCTGCTGGCGTCGCTCCGTGAGCCGGTCGAAGTAACGTTGCTGGCTCCCGCGAGGCCCACGACAGCCGGCGAGCACAACTTTAACAATGCGGCCCTCATGCTGTGCGATCTGCTCGAGCTGTGCCGGGAAGTGCAGCCGCTCGTTCATGTGGAACAACTCGATGCGACCGATAGCGCGGCGGCGCGTGCGTTGCAGGAACGGTTTCCCGATGCCGTCGCCCCCTGTGTCCTGGTGCGATATGGTCCACCGGATTCAACGAATCATGACGTGCTTTTCGCCCGCGACCTGGCTCAATATCAGGCGGCCAACGCCCATCGTCTCGATCTTGTCGAGTTTTCCGGGGAACAGGCGTTCGTTGCGGCGCTGACGCGGCTCATGTCGGGAAAGAAGCAAGTGAAGCTCTACATCGTCACAGGGCATGGCGAACTGGCGCTAGACGATGCGAAGGCCGACAGCCGCTATGGCATTGGTCTGCTGGCTGATCCGCTGCGCGCCGTCGATGGCGAGCTTGCGCCGCTCGATTTGACGCTCGAACCGCGCGTGCCTCATGATGCCGGTCTGGTGGTGGTCGCCGGGGGCCAGCGCCCGTGGAACAGCGCGGAAGCCGAAAAGCTCGGGCAGTATCTGCGCCGCGGCGGAAAGGCGCTCGTCTTGATCGACCTGAATTTCGATCGCGCGCGGCACGCGCCTGCTCCTTCGGGGCTCGAGGAATTGCTATCGGAATTCGGCGTTGCGGCCGGCGAAGACCGGGTGATCACGCGCGGATTTACGGGACAATTTGAAATCGCTTCTCCTGCGCGACCGGCGGAGGGCGATCACGCCTTGGTCCGCTCGCTCCCCCAGGCGCCGCTGACCCTGTTCGAATGCCGTTCGTTGCGCTCGTCAACGGGCTTGCGGCAACTTGCAACCCGGCTCATACCTCTTCTTATTTCACATGCGGCGCCGCGCGCCTGGGCCGACGGAGATTTCGAGCGCCAGGGCCAGCCGGAACCCGGAGGAGCCAATGATTCGGACGGGCCGGTGACAATGGCCGTCGCCGTCGAACGCACTCAGGGCGAGACGCCGGCGCCCGCGCTGGTGGTGGTGGGAGATGCCGAGTTTGTTTCGAATCGCGTCCTTTCGGGTCCCGATGGCCGCGTGAATACGAGTTTCGTGCTGGCGTGCGTCAATTGGTTGCGCGGGCGGAAAGAGCTCTGGGGAGACATCCCTCCGCGGCGGCATGAGGGCTATCGCCTGGCGGGATCACCTGACGATCACCGCGGGCTGGTCTGGAAAACCAGCCTGATTCTCGTGTCGCTGATCGCCAGCGCCGGCATCACCGTCTGGACCAGCCGCCGGCGCGGCTGAATTCGAAAGCGAATTACGGAGGTTCTCACGGTGGCGTGAGCGGCATATTTCTCGGCGCCAAATTGATCAGGCGAGCCACGGGCGTCAGCCCGTGGGTCCCTCCCCCCGTCCACGGGGGGATCGAGGGGGGGGTGTCGGCGCGTCTCGGTGCATGCAACCGCGATTGGATGACAGCAATGCGCACGTTGAGCGCGCACTCGACGGGACCATCGCCCGAACAGCATCGCCGGCAAAGCAAAAACCACTGCCGCCAAGATATCAAGAAGCTGCGCCGGGACGGCTGGCGTCCAGGATCGCCCGGCAGGCGAGAATGGCGTCGCGCGTGGCGGCCACGTCGTGCACGCGGATGATCTCGGCGCCTTGCAGCGCAAGGGCGACTGAAACGCCGACTGTTGCAAACAGCCGCTCGTCCACAGGCCGACCGAGCAACTTCTGCAGAAATCGCTTCCGTGAATGGCCGATGCAAACGGGCCGCCCCAGCTTTCGAAACCGTTCGACGTTTCCGAGGATCTCCAGATTGTGGCGGGCCGTTTTTCCGAAGCCGACGCCGGGGTCGATGGCCAGGCGCTCGCGGACGATTCCCCGGAGTTCCAGGTCGGCGAGCCGCTCTTCGAGATAGCGGCAAATCTCTTCGACGACGTCATCATATTGGGGATCGATTTGCATCGTCTCGGGCGTCCCGCGGATGTGCATGCAAATGACGCCGGCCCCCGAAGCGGCGCACACCTCCGGCATGAGAGGATCAAACTTCAGTCCGGAAATGTCGTTCACGATGTGCGCACCGGCATCGAGAGCGGCTCGGGCCACGGCGGATTTGGTCGTATCGACCGAAATGACGACGCTCGATTGCCTGGCCAATTGCTCGACAACGGGCGTTATGCGGCGGAGCTCTTCGTCGTCGGCCACGGGCTGCGCGCCGGGACGAGTCGACTCCCCCCCCACGTCGATGATTTCGGCCCCTTCGCCGACCAACCTCAATGCCTGATCGACCGCGGGGCCGGGCTCCAAGAATCTTCCGCCGTCCGAAAAGCTGTCGGGCGTTATATTGACGATGCCCATGAGGCAGGGAGTCGTCGCCAACTCGACGGCGCGGCCGCGGACCAGCCACGTTCGGGGGCCGGGAACGGAGGAAGACTGCGGAGGTGAAAGCGAGTCGTTGCGTCCGAGCATTGAGGGTGAAAATGAAAGATCAGGGTTCGAAAAGAAATGCCGCGAATCTGCCGTAAAATGAGACTCGCCTCGGGCCCAAGTTTTTTTCCTTTGGGTTTGACAACACTGTAGGGCCTGCCTATTCTACCTACTCGTTCGGGGCGGATGGTACGAATCGTACCATTTGCGTAGTTGCACTGGCTTGCCAGCGCACAGCAAATCAGCGAGTTTTTGAGCAAAAATCCGGAACCGGGACGACAGCTCAAAGTCGTTGTTGGAGTCGTGCGTTGGAACAGAGGATGTTCGGTTCCGTAAGTTCAGTATGTGTTGTGCCACATTTCAGTCCACTCAGGAGGAAACGCAATGACTCGTAAGCTGTTGTCACTGGCAGCGGTGGTCGTCGCCACCTTCTGTCTCGCGATGAGCGGGGCCGAAGCGCAGGCGAGGGGCTGCTGCAAAGCGCAGAAATGCAAGAGAACGAAGTGCTGCAGGCAGACAAGCTGCTGTGGGCAGCAGTCCAGTTGCTGTGGGCAGCAAACAAGCTGCTGTGCGCCGCGAAACTGCTGTGCGCCTCGCCGCACGTGCTGCGCTCCCGCAGCGTCGTGCTGCGCTCCGGCCGCATCGTGCTGCGCACCGGCCGCTTCGTGCGGCGCTCCGGCCCCCGCAATGGAGAATGCTCCGCCGCCGCCGGCCGAAGCTCCTGCGCCGAAGCCAAACGCGTAACGCTCGTTGCTGAATTTCCGTCCAGACAGAAAACCGGGTTCTCATGCCGCTGCCGGCGGTGAGAACCCGGTTTCTCATTTCACCGGTATCTCATTTTATCGGTATCTCCATCTCACTGGTTTCTCATCTCAAAAGCGCACCCATTCGTCCTCCCGGACTCGATACAGGTGCAAGCTGCGATCGGGAAACAGGCGGCGAACCGTGGCCAGCGGGACGACCTCCGGAATGTAATGCCCGATCAGCACCGGGCCGCTCAAGTTGGGGTTGTTCGTCACATAGTCGATGTGCCGATCAGACGGGTCAGCCTCAACCAGGACAAGGGCCGGCTGCGGCTGAGCCCGGCGCGCCACGAGGGCCGCAAACCGGCCGTGCTTCGCGCGGGCAAACTTCACCCGGTTGATTCCCTGCTCGACAGGCGCCGACCAGATTCCGCCACTCACCGTGAAATTCATGACGACGGCGCTGGCCAGCACAGTTCCCCACCAGAAACTGAGCACCGCTCGATCGGCCAGCCGCCAGGCTCGCGCCGCCTCGACCGAAACCACGGCCGTCCAGACGGCCCACAGCGGGCCCGATTCGAAAACGTAGTGATGGTCCTCCATCACGACGAACCAGTATGGCACATGCACGGCGTGCAACACGACGATTCCCGCCAGTATCAGCCAGGTCTGCCAGTTGAGCCGCCGCCAAAGCACGAATCCCGCGGCCAATGCCAGCGTGAGCGGCAAAAGTCCCAGATTCCATTTCCAGCTTGCGGTCAGCCGCAGCCAGGCATTTTCTGCCGCCATTCGCGGAGTCAAGTTTTCGGCCCACTTGTCGAAATTTTCGATCACGCGCGGTCCCAGACTTCGCTCGCCGCGCACGACGTTATTGAAACCGTACACATGCCGCGGCGTGTAGATGGCGGTGTATTCACTATAGGGCGTCAGCCAGCCGCTCCCGGTGATTGCCCGGTCGTAGAAGAACATGCCCGCGCCGCCGGCCAACAGCGGAATTCCGAGGGCCGCTCCCATCCGCAGCAGTCTCCCGCGTCCGGCGGTCGAATCGTGCTTCGGCAAGCCGCCATCGCCAGGCGCGGCGCCGCTGGCGTCGCGCGATCGCCGGGCCTCCCGCCACGCCCACACGACAAAGAACACGCCGAACGGCAGCGCGACGGCGGCCGCGGTGACCGGGCGGCAGAGCATGGCGAAGGTCAAGCCGATCCCCGACACGGCAGCCCAGCCGGCGCTTGCCAGGCGAATCATTCTCAGAAAGCCGAGCAGAAACAGTCCCAGGCCCACCAGCGTCGGGTGGTGGGCCAAGAGCAGGTTGGAGAACAAGGCCATTGCCGGCGACAGGGCGGTGAGCAACCCGGCGATCAGTCCCGCCGCGTCGCCGGCCGCCTCTCTGGCGATCCAAAAAATGAGCACCGCACAGATCGCGCCGGCCAGCCATTGCCCCCAATAGGGATGCCCGGCGGCCACGAAAGGAGCCAGCCACAACCCGGTTCCTGGAAAGTAGCGGCTGGCGAATCGTCCTTCGTTGAGAACGTGCATCTGATCGAAGAGGGGCGCGGCTTCGTGGCTGGGAAACGAAATGCGCCCGGCGAGAAACGTCTGAGCCTGAAACAAATAGCTGTATTCGTCGTGATAGGCGGGGGGGAGCTCGTCGAACCTCGCGCCCACTGAAGCGCTGGCGGCAAGCGAAATGCCGGCAACCAGAAGCGAATAGCCGCATAGCCATGTGCGACTGACGGCATCCCGCCCGCCCGCCAGTCCGACCAGCGCGGCAATAGGCCGTCCGAGGCGCCGGAGCGCGGCACCAAACCACTCACCGCGCCCGAACCACCATGCAACCGGCGCGAGAATGAGCAAGGCCAGCCAAGTGAGCGCATCGATGTCGGCGGCCAGCAACCATTCCAAGGGGCGGCGGAGCGGTTTGAAATCCCCTGTCGGCGGGTCGATTTCGATCCAAAGAAACACGCTCCACCCCAAAAGATAGGGGAGCCACCACGCGGCTGACGGGACACGCCGGTCGGGGCGGGCGCCCGGTTCAGCTTGGGAAAGAGCATCTGACATGAAAGGGTACTCGTCGGCAGTAGATCAGCCGCGCAGGCGACGTTTGATGACCGGCCCATAACCCAGAAGAATTCCCGCCACCAGTCCTACGAAATGGTCCATGTTGGCGATGGGACCGACCAGGCCTGTCATGCAGAGCACGAACCAGCCCAACATCATTGCCACGCTGGAGGGCTGGATCGCGATTCCCGCGTCGGGATCGAATTCGCTCTTGATCCACGCGTAGCCGAACATTCCGAAAGCGACTCCCGACATGCCTGCGAAACGCGGTCCGTCCCAGGCGTACTGCGCCAGATTCGACACGATGGCGATCACGATCACCATCAAAGCCATGCGTACAGGTCCGCGCCGGCTTTCGATCAAGGTCCCCAGGCCGTGGACGGCGAACATGTTCATCACGAGGTGGATTGGCCCAATGTGCAGGAAAATCGGCGTAATCAACCGCCAGATCTGTCCGTGCCGAATGTCGAATGCGAACAGGATGTGCACGAGCATCGATTGCCCGCTGACTTCGTAGCTGTCGATGACAAGCTTCTGCCAGATAACGCCACGTTCATCTTCTCCGAATCCGGTGGCCACGGCGACGATGCAGCTTGCGGCAATCAAAAGAAATGTGAGGGGCCTGGCGCGGGGGACGTTCCAGCGGCGGCGGACGTCGATGATGTTCTTGCGTTTTTCTTTCTCTCGGCGAATCAGCTCGTCGCGAAGCTGCATGGCCAGTCGCGGAGCTCGCTCGTAGCGCGGGTCGGCGGGATTTTCGAGAAAATGGGTTACTTCTTCCCGGGCCCGGGCCACCTGATCTTCATCGATGGCCCAGACGGCAAAGGCGTTTTCAACCGGCTCGATCTGGCTGCGAATATCGAGCGTCAGCAGGTAGTCGACCAGTTTCTGGGCGTCGGCCTCGTTGCCAATCGTTCCAATCTGCCTCATCCGTAAAGGTTCCTTATCTCGCAAAACTCGCAGGCAGGCCAGACGAACGACCTTTACCACCGGCGACAACGGGACTTGCTGCGGCGAGAATTGTATCCACGGCCGATTGTAACTTCAGCACGTTGACAGATTGCAAGTCAAGCTGGTATATTGAATTGTTGATATGTTGCTGCATGGCGTCACGCGCCCGTCCGATGGGCTTTGTGGGATGGGGGGGGCGCTGATTTTGTCTATTTATCCGGCACATTGATCGATCACAAACGGAGGCTTCCGGTCATGCTCGTAATTCCCGGCCAGCGCGGCAAAGACAATTGTGACGGCATCATTTCTCGCCGCGAGCTGCTCAGAGTCGGCGGCTCCAGCATGCTGGGACTGACGCTGGCCGACGTTCTGGCTCGCGAGGGGAGCGCCAAAGAAAAAAGCGCGGGCGGGCCAGGCCACGGCAAAGCCAAGAGCGTGATTCTCGTCTACCTGCAAGGGGGGCCCAGCCACCTCGATCTTTGGGACCCCAAAGAGAACGTCCCCGACAACGTCAAGAGCGTGTTCAAGCCGATCGACACGAAACTTCCGGGTGTTCAGTTCACCGAGGTTCTGCAGAAGCTGGCGCAGGTGAACGACAAATTCACCATGATCCGCTCGATGAGCTACACGCCGATCGGGCTGTTCAATCACACCGCTGCGATTTACCAACTGCACACGGGGTACACGGCCGATAAAGTCAGCCCTTCGGGCCAATTGGAGCCGCCGAGCCCGGCCGATTATCCCACGATGGGCTCGAACATTATTCGTCTGAAGCCCCCGGAAGTCCCCATGCTTCCGTTCGTCATGATGCCTCGCCCGCTGCAGGAGAGCAACGTGATCGGCAAGGGAGGCACGGCCGGGTTTTTGGGCCGCGCGTATGATCCCTACACGCTGTTCCCCGCCGGCGACGACATGGATATGGCGAAGCTGGATCGCATCAATATCGACGACCTCAAGCTGCGGTCGGAAATCACGACCGCTCGACTGGAGCGTCGGGCCCGGCTGCGCGACGTGATCAACGCCGGCATGCCGGCCCTCGATCATGCGGTGAGCAAATCGGCGATCAACGAATACTACGGCAAGGCGCTGGGCCTGGTGCTTTCCGGCCGTGCCCGCGACGCCTTCGACCTCAACAAAGAGACGCCGGAGATGCGCGAGCGCTATGGACGGAACACGTTCGGGCAAAGCTGCCTGTTGGCCCGGCGCCTGGTCGAGGCGGGAACGCGATTCGTGGAAGTCATCTGGCCGAAGGTCGCCAATTCCGACAATCACTCGTGGGACCATCACGCCGGCCTCTCGACCCGCATGAAGACGCAGTCGGGGCCGATGCTCGATTCCGGGCTTTCCTCTTTGATTGCCGACCTCGACGAGCGCGGCATGCTCAAAGATACGCTGGTGGTGGCGCTGGGCGAATTCGGGCGCAGCCCGATCCGCGGCGTGAGCACGTCGGGCAACCAGAACCAGGACGACGGGCGCGATCACTGGCCGTACTGCTACACCGCGGTCATGGCCGGCGCGGGGGCCAAGCGCGGGGTCGTGTTCGGGAAATCCGACAAAACCGCCTCGGCCCCGATCGAAAACCCGGTTCATCCGATTCAGCTTGTGGCCACGATTTACCACAGCATCGGCTTGGATCCCGCGACGATCGTCTACAACCATCTCAATCAGCCGCGCGAGATGGTGCAAGCCGACTTGGTCGATGGATTGCTCGCTTAACGGGGGGTTCCGATTATGCTCGTCATTCCCGGCCAGCCGGGTAAAGACAATTGCGACGGGACCATTTCCCGCCGCGCGCTGTTGAGAGTCGGCGGATCCAGTTTTCTGGGATTGACTCTCGCCGACGTTCTGGCGCGCGAAAGCCTCGGCAAAACGAATGGCGTCGCGGGCGCCGGGTTCGGCAAAGCCAAGAGCGTGATTCTCGTTTACCTGCAAGGGGGCCCCAGCCATCTCGATCTCTGGGATCCCAAGGATGGCGTTCCCGATAATGTCCGCAGCGTATTCAAGCCCATCGACACCAAGATCGCGGGCGTGCAATTCACCGAAGTGCTCCCCAAGCTCGCGCTGGTGAATGACAAATTCACGATGATTCGCTCGATCAGCTACACGCCGATCGGGCTGCTCAATCACACGGCCGCGATCTATCAACTGCACACCGGCTTCACGGCCGATAAAGTCAGCCCTTCGGGCCAACTGGAACCACCCAGCCCGGCCGATTATCCCACGATGGGCTCCAACATCGTGCGTTTGAAGCCTCCGGAAGTCCCCATGCTTCCGTTCGTGATGATGCCGCGGCCTCTGCAAGAGAGCAACGTCATCGGCAAGGGGGGCACGGCCGGCTTTCTGGGGCGCGCCTACGACCCGTATACGCTCTATCCCACCGGCGACGATTTGGACTTGGCCAAGATGGACAGGGTCAACGTCGACGACCTGAAGCTGCGATCTGAGATCACCCACACGCGGTTGGAACGGCGGGCGAGGTTGCGCGATGTGATCAATTCGGGAATGCCCGCCCTCGACCAGGCGGTCAGCAAATCGGCGATCAACGAATACTACGGCAAGGCGCTGGGCCTTGTTCTTTCGGGCCGCGCCCGCGATGCATTCGACCTCAACAAAGAAACGCCCGAGATGCGCGATCGGTATGGCCGGAACACGTTCGGGCAGAGCTGCTTGTTGGCTCGCCGGCTGGTTGAGGCGGGGACGCGATTTGTCGAAGTCATCTGGCCGAAGGTCGCCAACTCCGACAAACATTCGTGGGATCACCATACCGAGCTGTCGACGCGCATGAAAAACCTGTCGGCCCCTCTGCTCGATGCCGGGCTTTCATCGCTTATTTCCGACCTCGACGAGCGCGGCATGCTCAAAGATACGCTTGTGGTTGCCTTAGGCGAATTCGGCCGCAGCCCGATTCGCGGCGTCAGCACGTCGGGCAACGCGAATAACGACGACGGTCGCGACCACTGGCCCTATTGTTACACGGCCGTCGTGGCGGGCGCGGGCGCCAAGCGCGGCGTGGTGTTCGGCAAGTCCGACAAGACCGGTTCGTCGCCTGCCGAGAATCCGGTCCACCCGGTGCAGCTTGTGGCCACAGTTTATCACAGCGTCGGACTCGACCCGGCGACGATCGTGTACAACCATCTCAACCAGCCGCGCGAAATGGTGCAGGCCGACGTCGTCGATGGTTTGCTGGCCTAGCCCCGGCTGTTGATGTTGATGGAGAGTCACAACGATGTATCTGCCCTCGAACGGGCGCGGCAGAAGGCTGGCCCTGTTTTGCCTCTTCGCCTGGCTGGCCTTGCCTTCCCTAAGTGCGCTCCCACGGCGATTGCCCGCCGACGAGGCCGCGCCCCAGCCGCAGCCCGACCCCGTTACGGACGATGATCGGCGGTTCTGGTCGTTTCAGAAGGTCGTGCGGCCCGATGTTCCCCAAGTGAATGATGCGGCGCGCGTGCGGACCCCGATCGATTCGTTCGTCCTGGCGCGGCTGAGCGCCAAGGGACTCACGCTTTCGCCCGATGCCGACCGGCGAACGCTGATCCGCAGGGTTTACCTCGATCTGGTCGGCCTGCCTCCTCCGCCGGAAGTCGTCGATGCCTTTATGCGGGACGAGTCGAGCGATGCGTATGAACGGTTGGTCGATAGCCTTTTGGCCATGCCGCAATTCGGCGAACGCTGGGGGCGTCATTGGCTGGACGTGGCGGGCTACGTCGACACCGTGGGATTCGACTGCGATCCCTATAACATCATCACCAGCGACGGGAAATGGCAGTACCGCGATTGGGTGATTCGCGCGCTCAATGCCGACAAACCTTACGACCAATTCCTGGTCGAACAATTGGCCGGCGATGAGCTGGTCGATTGGCGAAATGCGGCGACGTTTACGCCCGAGATTCGCGATCTGTTGATTGCCACGGGTTTTTTGCGGACGGCCTCTGACTTCACGCACGAAGACGTGGGGAACATTCCGCAAAACCATTTCGGCATCGTACACGACACGATCGAGATCGTGGGGACGAGCATTTTGGGCCTGACGCTCAATTGTGCCCGCTGCCACAATCACAAGTTCGACCCGATCCCCACCGAAGACTACTACCGCCTGATGGCGGCCTTCACTCCGGCCTACAACTCAGAGAATTGGAAGATCGTCTTTCCCTACGACAAAAAGCTGGAAGACCGCTCGCTTGCCGACGTGTCGCCGGTCGAACGGGCCGAAATCGAAAAGCACAACGCCGAAATCGAGGGACAGATCGGCGAGCTGACGCAAAAATTGGACGAGCTGCGCCGACCCTATCGCGAAAAGCTGTTGGAAGGCAGGCTCGCCGCCGTCCCCGAACCCATTCGCGCCGATACCCAATCGGCGGTTGGCCTTCCCGCGGAAAAACGAAGCGAGATTCAAAAATACCTGGCCGGCAAGTTCGAGGGGCAATTGAAAGTGAGCCCGGAAGAGGTGGCCGCCGCGCTCAGCCAGGCCGATAAGGCATCCGCGGACGGCCTGGGCTCTCAGGTCGCCGCGCTCAACGGCCGTCGCAAAAGCTTCGGTAAAATACAGGCGCTTTACGACGTGGGGCCCCCGCCGGTGACGCGGCGGCTTTTGCGAGGCAACTACGAGACCCCGGGAGAAGAAGTGCAGCCGGGATTTCTGCGCGTGCTGTGCGAGAGCGGCGCCCCTCCGCTGATGAAGGCGGCCGATCCTCCGCCCGCGGGAACCAGCGGCCGCCGCTTGGCGTTAGCGCGCTGGCTGACGGCCCCTGATTCCCGCGCCTCGGCACTGGCGGCGCGGGTCATGGTCAACCGCGTCTGGCAACATTTGTTCGGCACAGGGATCGTCGCCACGCCGGAAAACTTCGGGCCTGGAGGCGCGCCGCCCACTCACCCGGAATTGCTCGAATGGCTGAGCGCCGAATTCATGCAAGGAGGTTGGCGCATGAAGCCCGCCATACGCCGAGTCGTCTGCTCAAGCGTCTATCGCCAATCGACGGGGGCCCTCGCGGGCGACAGTTCTTCCCAACCCAACGCCGAGATCGACCCCGACAACAAGCTTCTCGCGCGCATGCACCTTAAGCGCCTGGAATCTGAAGTGATTCGCGACTCGGTTTTGGCGGCGTCGGGGAGCCTGGATTTGAGCATGGGAGGAGTGCCGGTAATGCTCGAAGCCCGCGTCGACGGCATGGTCGTTGTCTCAGAGAAAGAACTTCCCACGCCGAGCGCGAAATGGCGGCGGAGCGTTTATCTTCTGGCTCGGCGGGCTTTTCAGCTTTCGGAGTCGACCGTCTTCGATCAGCCGGTCGTGGCGACAAGCTGCCCCGAGCGAACGCATTCCGCCGTGCCCTTGCAATCGCTGACGATGCTCAACGGTCCCTTTTTGTGGGAGCAAGCCGAGCGGTTTGCCGCGCGCGTGCAGTCGAAGTCGGCGGGACCGCGCGACGAATTGATCCAGCATGCGTTTGAACTGGCCCTGACGCGCAAACCGTCGGTCAACGAAACCGAGGCGAGCGCGTCATTCCTCGAACGCCAGTCGGGGCTCTACCGCGAGCAAGGGCTTGCAGCCGACGAGGCGGCGCGCAAGGCGCTCGTGCATTTATGCCACACGCTGCTCAATACGAGCGAATTTCTTTACGCACCGTGAGTCCAGTCATGAACGAACGATCGCCACAACTCAGGACGGCCGTCCCCGAACCGTCGCGACGGGCATTTTTGCAGCGTTCGGCGCTGGGTTTGGGAACAATGGCCCTCGCACACCTGTTGTCTCGCGAGGGTCTGCTCGCGGCCGGAGAAACCGATGCCGATGCGCGCCATAGACGAGACGTTGCGGCCCGCCCGGGGCATTTTGCCGGCAGGGCGAAATCGATCATTTTGCTCTTCCAGAACGGCGGCCCCAGCCAGATGGATTTGTTCGATCCCAAGCCCGAGCTGTCAAGCCGCGATGGTCAGGTTTACGCCGAGAAGGTCGAGGTCTTGCAGCCGGGCAACAGCGACAAATTGATGGCCAGTCCCTTCAAATTCCAAAAGCACGGCGAGTGCGGGATGGAGCTGTCTGAGCTGCTCCCCCATTTCGGCTCAGTGGCCGACGAAATGTGTCTGGTGCGGTCGATGTTCACCGAGAACAACAATCACCCGCAGGCCAGCCGCCTGTTTTTGACCGGAAAGATTTTTCCGGGCCGCCCCACGCTGGGGGCCTGGGTCTCGTACGGTTTGGGAACCGAGAACCAGAGCCTGCCGGCTTTCGTGGCGCTGCGCGATCCGAAAGGCTACAACACCGGCGGGGGTCTCAATTGGGACAGCGGCTGGCTGCCGGCTGTGTGCCGGGCGACCGAATTTCAGTCGCAAGGCGCTCCCGTGCTCAACCTGCACCCTGCCGTGCCGCTTCCCGGCGGCGCTCAGCGGGCCGATCTCGATCTTCTGGCGCAGCTCAATGAGGAGCATCGCCGTCGCTTTCCGCTCGAAAGCGACCTGGAAGCCCGCATCCGCCATTACGAGCTGGCCGCGCGCATGCAGCTTTCGGCCGAGTCGGTGCTCGATTTGTCGAGCGAGACCGAAGGCACGCAGAAAATGTACGGGATGGATCGGCCCGCTACGGCCGACTACGGCAAGCGGTGCCTGATGGCCCGCCGGCTCGTGGAATCGGGCGTGCGCTTCGTGCACATCGATGCGCCGATGCGCAATCCGTGGGACAGCCACAGCAACCTCAAGCAAGGGGTTGAAGAAATCGCCGCCAAGGTCGACCAGCCGGGGGCTGCGTTGATTCGCGACCTCAAACAGCGCGGACTTCTCGATACGACAATCGTCCTGTGGTCGGGGGAATTCGGCCGCCTTCCGGTGTCTCAAAACGGCAACGGCCGCGACCATAACCGCAATGCGTTCGGTCTGTTTCTCGCCGGCGGCGGTTTCAAGAGCGGCCACATTCACGGCGCGACCGACGACTTTGGCTATAAGGCCGCCCAGGGGCGAGTCAGTTGCCCCGATCTGATGGCCACGCTTCTGGCACAAGTGGGACTAGACCACGAACGGCTGACGTACTTTCACAACGGCCGGCAGGAAACGCTCACCGATCCCGCCGTGTCGAGGGCCCGCGTCGTCGACGAGATTCTGGCCTGACGCGGCCAGGCTGCTCCCACGGCTGAGAGGTTCACGTCCGCTGGAACTGCAAATCGAGCAGCAGGTCTTTGACTGCGGTCATCGCGATGTGGTCGTGCTCGATGGCGCGCGACGATGAAACGAAGACCGGGCCTTCCGACGTTTCTTTGCCGACTGCGGGAAGCCGGCCGTGGCTGCCTTTGACGACCGAGGCGTCAAGGCCGATCACATCCATGTAATAACGAAAGCCCAAAAGCTTTTGCGCAAGCCGCAGGCCGACGCGAAGCTTCGGCATTTTAAGCGCCGGATCGATCATCAGCTCGGCCGGGTCGTAGCCCGGCTTGCGGTGAATGTCGATCGTCCGCGCATAATCGGGGGCCAGCCGATCATCGAGCCAGAAATAATAGGTGAACCAGGCGCCCGGCGCGGCCACCGCCACGAGCTCGCCTGTGCGATCATGGTCGAGGCCGAATTCGCGCTGCCCCTGGCGGTCGAGCACCTGATCGATGCCGTCGGCTTTGCGCAAAAGCGCGGCTACTTTCGAAGCGTCTTCCGGCCGGCGAACGTAAACGTGCGCGACTTGGTGGTCGGCCACGGCAAAGGCGCGCGATGCGCCGCAATCGAGCGATTCCCAGCCGAGCGGTTCCCGCCGCACCGCCAGGTACCCTTCGCTCCGCAAGAGGCGGTTGATGTGCACCGGCCGATCGACGCGCGTGATCGCATATTCCGACACGACGACAACCTCGGCGCCGGCGGCGCGAGCCGCTTCGATCAGGCGCCCCGCCTCTTTGTCGACCTGTTCGATATCGCGGCCGATTCGCGGGTCGTCAGGCCCCAGCCGCTGCAGGTTGTAATCGAGGTGCGGCAGGTACACGAGCGTGAGCGACGGCTGATGCTCGCGGAGCACCTCGCGCGTGGCAGCGACGATCCATTTCGTGCTCGCAATGTCGGCCAACGGTCCCCAGAACCGAGGCAGGGGAAATACCCCTAATTTTTCCTGCAATTTGTCGCGCAGGTCCGCCGGTTGGCTGTACGAATCGAAGATCTTGCGGCCGTCGGCAGGATAGCTGGGACGCGGCGTCATCGACCAGTCGACGTCGGCGTACATGTTGTACCACCAGAACATCTTGGCCGTCGTGTGCCGCGGGTCGCGTTTCTTTGCGGCTTGATAGATTTTTTCGCCGTGAACCAGGGCGTTCGATTGTTTCCAGAATCCGACTTCCGCCAGTTCGCGGAAATACCAGCCGTTGGCGACGATGCCGTGCTCGCGCGGCAAAAGCCCCGTCAAGAGCGTCGATTGGGCCGTGCACGTGATGGCCGGAAGTACCGTCCCCAACGGCCGGACGAAACCATCTGCAGCAAGCCGTTGGATGTTGGGAGTGAGGGACCCGAGCATGTCGTAGGTCAACCCCACGACATCGATCACGATCAGTGGTTTGATCACGAAATTCGAAACCCAAAATGCCTGCCGTGCCGATAATAGCGATTGGTTGCATTGTACGACATTAGGAGACGCGATGAATCAGTGCGCCACGTGCCACGCGGGCTGCTGTCGAACTTACGTCGTCCCGCTGACGGGGGCCGACATTCTGAATATCATGTCGGGAGGGAACCTGTCGTTCTGGGACGTGGCGTGCCGCTGGGCTGATCCTACCCGGGCGATTGCCCTGAATACGCTCCCCACTTCTATTTTCGCGACGCTCCCGGGATGCCGTTTGTCATCAGCCTGCTTCAGGAATCGAGCCGCCAATTTCCTGGAACGTCGCGCTGCAAATTCCTGGTCGAAGGACAAGCCACTGCCGAACATCCGCTGGGGGTCTCTCAATGCGGAATTTACAACGAGCGTCCCTCGGCCTGCCGCGTCTATCCGACCAAGTTCGACAAGGCCGGAGAATTGGCCGTGCTGTGCGAGGCCCCGGCGCCCATAAGCGGGAGCAGCCATCCGGCGCACCGACTGTGCGCGAGGCCTTGGGAGCAGCAGGACTTCGATCCCATTGAGCAGGTTCAACACCTGGCGGTCGCCAAGTTCGAGATGAACTTCTTCTTCAAGCTGGCAGAGGCCTGGAATGCACGGCCTCGCGACTGGCAGGTCTTTCCGGAATTCCTGCAAATGGTTTACTCGAATCGCATTCGCGCAGAAGCCGACTGCCATGAAGGCGAGTGCGACGAAACCGATCAGGAAGTCGAGGCTCGACCCATCGTCCGATTCCCCCGATTGGCCGCATGATTCCGCCCGCCTTATGGAAGCCGGGGTGCGGGGAAACAGGTGCGCCGGTCGCACCGTCTGGCAGTCGAACCGGGACATTTATCGCGCCGACGTTTCGGCGGCCGGCTTCTTGGACTTTGATCTGACCGGCTCGGTTTCTTCCGATGCCGATGCCGTGGGCGCGGCAGGCATTCGCTTGGCCACTTCGTCGGTGATCTCGACGGCCGGGTCGATGCTCAACAACAGGCCGTTATTTTTGGGGACGACGATGCTCAGCCCTCGTGCGTCGGCCACCTCGCGCAGCACGGGTTTAGCCTGCTCGCGAAACCTTTCGATGAGCGACTGGCGATAGTTGCTCAGGTCGACTTCGGCCTTTCGCCGGGATTCGAGCAATTGCGCTGACGTGCGATCTTGCCAGGCTTGCAGATCTTTGAGTTGTTCTTCGGTCGGAGATTCGCCCAGCTTGTCCCGTTTCTCTTCGTAGATCCGATTCAGCGACGTCTGCAGCGTCGCTAGTTTGCCGTTGAGCGAATCCATTTCATCCTGCACGGCCTTCTGCATTTCGATATCGCGGCCGATGCGCTTGGCGACCACGTCGAGATCGACGACTCCGACCCCTCCCACCGCCTTGGCGACGCTCTTTTCCTGGAACTTTCCGCAACCGCTGAACGGCACCCAGAGAAAAACCAGGACGAGCACTGAAATAGTTGACCGCATACGCTCTCCTTCGACGACGGATCGACCGTAAATCCATGACGCGAGTGAAGGAAGATATCCAATGCGACCAAGTGCGTCCAGATGAGAAATCCCTTCAAAAATAGCGCACAATGCAGCTTTTCGGATGGAAGTGCCGTGCGTTGCGCTGTTCGGGAATGAACGAATGCACACGTCGCCCCTGGAATTGCGCTGGGACCCAGGATTCGCGGTCCATTCTCCCGTCCCTGAGGTAGTCGGCGGCCCATTCGCAGAGTAAAATCAGTAGACCGTTATGTGTTCATTCTGGTACGGGAAAGCAAGCGGAAAATCAATGTTTGAAATGACCGGAGTGCGGCTTTGGCGGCTGCTGATTGTCGCGGTGGGGACGTGTCTTTTCGCGCTCCCCGCGATGGCTGACGGGCCGCCGCGCGAAATCGACTATCTGAAAGACATTAAGCCGATTCTCACGAAGCACTGCACGGGCTGCCACGGGGCGGATAAGCAAAAATCCGGTCTGCGGCTCGATGCGGCGGCTCTGGCGAGAAAGGGAGGCGACAGCGGTCCTGCGATCGAGCCGGGCAAAAGCTCCGATAGCCTGCTGATCCAGGCCGTCACGGGAGCGGAAGGGATCGCCGCCATGCCCCCCAAAGAAGACGCTCGGCTTTCGGCCGAAGAAATCGGGCTATTGAGTCTTTGGATCGACCAGGGGGCCAAGGCGCCGGCAGAGGAAGCGAGCGGGCCATCGAAAAAAGGAGCCCATCACTGGGCCTTTCGTCCGGTCGTCCGCCCCGCTATTCCTGAGGTCGCGCAAAAGGGCTGGGTTGCCAACCCGATCGACGCATTCGTTCTGGCGCGGCTCGAAAAAGAAGGACTTCAACCTTCCCCCCAGGCCGATCGGGTAACGCTCATTCGCCGGTTGAGCTTCGATCTCTTGGGACTTCCGCCGACGATCGATGAGGTCGATGCTTTCGTTGCCGACTCGCGCGCCGAAGCGTACGACTTGCTCGTCGACCGGCTGCTCGCGTCGCCGCATTACGGCGAACGGTGGGGGCGGCACTGGCTCGATCTGGCCCGATACGCCGACTCGAACGGCTTCACTCGCGATTTCGCGCGCAGCATCTGGAAGTACCGCGACTGGGTGATCGACAACGTCAACTGCGACAAACCATTCGACCAGTTCGCGATCGAGCAAATCGCGGGCGACATGCTGCCGGGCGCGACGGCCGAGCAGCGCATCGCCACCGGCTTTCACCGCAATACGCTGATCAACGAAGAAGGAGGGACCGATCCCGAACAATTTCGCGTTGAGTCGGTGGTCGACCGGGTGAATACGACGGGCATCGTGTTTTTGGGACTGACGGTCGGGTGCGCCCAATGCCATGAGCACAAATACGATCCCATTTCGCAGCGCGAGTTTTACCAATTGTTCGCGTTTCTCAACAACGCCGACGAACCGAAACTCGACGTGCCCACGCCCGAGCAGGTCGCAAACGGGCTGGTGCAAAAGCGAGATCAGGTGCGCGCCCAGATCGCGGGGCTCGAGCAGCAATTCCAGGCACAGGCCGATGCATTCAAGGCCTCGCTTGCGGCTTGGGAAAAGTCGCTCACGGAAGACGACAAAAAGAAGCTGCCGCCGGAAGTTCTGAACGCCGTCAATCTGACTCTCGAAATGCGCAACGATCAAAACACGAAGGAACTGATCGAATACTACAAGAAGCTCGAAGCGTCGCGCAAGCAGTTTCCCATTCTCGACGACATTGCCAGGCTGCGATCGTCAGAGCCGCAATTCATCACCACGATGATCATGCAAGAGCGGGCGGAACCGCGCGAAACGCACATCCATGTGCGCGGCGATTTTCTGCGAAAGGGGGCGCGCGTCGAGCCGGGCGTGCCCGCCGTTCTGCCGGCGTTGCCGGAGGGCCTGCAAAATCCGTCGCGGGTTGATTTCGCGCGGTGGCTGGTCGACCCGCGGAATCCGCTGACGCCGCGCGTGACGATGAACCGCGTGTGGCAGAAGTATTTCGGCCGGGGAATCGTCGAAACCGAGAACGACTTCGGGACGCAGGGGACTCCGCCCAGTCATCCGGAGCTGCTCGACTGGCTGGCCGCCGAGTTCGTCGCTCCCACAGTGGCGCATTCGACCCGCCCGGCCCAAACGGCCGATTTGGCGCAGGCGCCGGGTGCGACTGGCGCGCCAGCCGGCGCTCCACCCCCGTCGTTCGCCTCAGAAGAAGCTCCCTGGAGCCTCAAGCGGATGCATAAATTGATCGTGACTTCCGCAACATACCGCCAATCGTCGAATCACCGTGCCGACTTGGCGGAGATCGACGCGGGAAATCGGCTGTATGCACGCCAGTCGCGGCTCAGGCTCGATGCCGAGATCATCCGCGACGTGGGCCTGGCCGCAGGCGGGCTGCTCAATACCGACCTGGGAGGACCCAGCGTCTACCCGCCGCAGCCCGACGGAGTGTTCGATTTCACTCAGGACAAAAAGCCGTGGAATACCGAGATCGGGCCCGAGCGGTACCGGCGCGGGATGTACACATACTTATGGCGATCAAGCCCGTACCCGGCCATGACGGTGTTCGATTTCCCTGACGCGAACGTGTCTTGCACGCGAAGGAACCGCTCGAATACGCCCTTGCAATCGTTGACCTTGGCCAATGACCAGCAGTTCGTCGAGATCGCGCAGGGACTGGCCGTGCGGGTTCTCAAAGCCGCTTTGTCGGATGACCAGGCGCGATTGCGTTACGCCTTTCGCGTGTGCCTCGCGCGCGAGCCGAAGTCCGGCGAAGGCCAGAGGCTGGCTAAATTGCTGGCGCTGGAACGCACCGAATTCGCGGCGAACCTGAAAGAGGCCGAGCGGCTCACCCCCCCCTTGGTTCCGGTGAAGGCCAACGTGCAGGAATTCGCAGCCTGGACGTCGGTTGCGCGGGTGCTGCTGAATCTGGATGAGTTCATTACGCGGGAATAGAGACGATGAGCACGGCACTCCGAAAAAAGCGCTTCGTCCTGGGACGTCGCCACAATGGCATTCGGATGACACCGGCGGAATTTGATGCCATCACGGATTTCGACGAGCTGTATGCTTACGAATTGATCAACGGGGTGGTGATTGTGCATGCGTATCCCTCGCGCTTCGAACGAGACCCGAACGAAGAACTGGGGCATTGGCTCAGAAATTACCACGAGCAGCATCCCGGCCATATCGACAAGACGGTGTTTGAGGAATATATCCGTGTTGAAAACGGGCGCAGGCGGGCCGACCGCGTGATCTGGATCGGCCTGGGCCGCGGACCCGATCCCGAAACTGATATTCCCACGATCGCGATCGAATTCGTGTCGCGTCGCCGCCGCGATTGGCTGCGAGACTGCGTCGAGAAACGCGGCGAATACCTGGCATTGGGGATCGGCGAATACTGGATCATCGATCGTTTCCGGCGGACGCTTACGGTCTACCGCAAAGCGCCGACAGGTTTCGACGAGCAGGTCGTGACAGAGCGCGAAATATATCAAACTGCGCTTCTGCCGGGGTTCGAGCTGTCGCTTGGGAAGTTGCTCAAGGTATGCGATGATTGGAAGAAATGACGGATAGGCGGGGAAACTGCATCTTGAGTCAGCATCATTGGCAAGGAGAGTGCAACATGACGAACAAGGAAAAGGTGCTCGAGGCGATCCGACGGCTCCCCGACGACATCTCGATTGATCGGGCGATCGACGAGCTGTGCTGGCTCCAGAACGGGGAGTCCGGCTGCCACGCTGTCGAGATAGAAGAAGTCATTACGCACGAAGACATCAAGAAGCAACTTCTGGCAGGGCACATTAGAACGTGAATCGAGGGGGGACGGCTTTCATGGGCGAGTTCGAAGAATCGCAGCTTCGCGCGATCACGCGCCGGCATTTTTTTCGAGACTGCAAAATCGGGCTGGGGTCGTTGGCGCTGGCGTCGCTATTGGGCGATCGGCTGACGGCGGCGCCGCAGTCCGGCGCGAACAACAACCCGCTGGCTCCGCGCGCCGGTCATTACCCGGCCAAGGCCAAGAGCGTCATTTTTCTATTCATGGCCGGCGGACCCAGCCAGCTCGAGCTTTTCGACTATAAGCCCAAGCTCCAGGAAATGGATGGCCAGGTCATTCCCGAGTCGTACGTCAAGAACAAGCGATTCGCCTTCATCAAGAAGGATGCAAAACTCTTGGGCACGCGGCGGAAGTTCGCCAAATGCGGCCAATCGGCCGCCGAAATCGGCGATCTGCTGCCTCACCTCCAGGCGACGGTCGACGACGTCTGTCTTGTGAAAAGCATGACGACCGACGTTTTCAACCACGGCCCGGCCAAATTGTTCGTCAACACCGGCTCTCCGCAGTTCATGGGCCGCCCCAGCATGGGAGCCTGGGTGACTTACGGCATCGGAAGCGAATCGCAAGATCTGCCCGGCTTCGTGGTGTTGCAATCGGGTCCGCGCGGTCCGCGCGGCGGGGCGCCCCTCTGGGCCAGCGGATTTTTACCGACGACCTATCAGGGAGTTCCGTTCCGCGCCGGTCCCGAACCCATCTTGAACCTCGCCAGTCCCCAGGGCATCGATGCCAATCGCCAGAAGCAATTCGTCGAGGCAGTGAACGACCTCAATCAACTTCGATTGGACGACACGCGCGATCCCGAAATCGCCACCCGCATGGCGGCCTACGAAATGGCTTATCGCATGCAGTCGAGCGCTCCGGAGCTGATGAGCCTCGCCGGCGAGACGGCGCACACCATCGAGTCGTACGGCGCCGAGCCGGGCAAGCCGTCGTTTGCCAATAATTGCCTGTTGGCGCGGCGGCTCGTCGAGCGCGGCGTGCGGTTCGTGCAGCTTTATCACACCGACTGGGACCATCACGGCAACGCCGGCACCGAGCTGGGAAAATCGCTCGACGAGCGCTGCCGCGAAATCGACCAGCCCTCGGCGGCGCTCGTCAAAGACCTCAAGGCCCGCGGCCTGCTCGACAGCACGCTCGTCGTCTGGGGCGGCGAATTCGGCCGCACCCCTCAGGGAGAACCGCGCGACATGTTGGGCCGCGATCACCACATCGAGGGCTACAGCATGTGGCTGGCCGGCGGTGGAATCAAAGCCGGCCAGACGATCGGGCAGACCGACGAGCTGGGGTATTACGCCGTTGACGACAAAGTGCACGTGCATGACTTGCAGGCGACGATTTTGCACCTGTTGGGAATCGATCACCTCAAGCTCACGTTCCGGTTTCAGGGGCGCGATTATCGTTTGACCGACGTGGCCGGCAATGTCGTGCAAAAAATGCTGGCGTGACGCCCACGATGCCTAAAACCTGCTGGTCGATCGCGGCGTGGCTGGTCGTCGTGGCGACGGCAAGCGCCGACGAGGCGCCGCGGTTCGCCCGCGACGTGCAGCCGTTGCTCAAGCGGCATTGCCTCAAGTGCCACGGGCCCGCGAAGCGCGAAGGCGGGCTCAACCTCAGCACGCCGGCCGGCATCATTCGCGGCGGAAAAAACGGGGCCGCGGTGGTGCCGCACGACGCACAGGCCAGCCTCGTCGTCAAGCGCGTCGCCGACGACCAGATGCCGCCGGATGAGCCATTGCCCGATGCCGACAAAGAGACCCTGCGCCGTTGGATCGCCGCGGGAGCCCCGGGGCTGCCGGCGCGCGAGAAGGCAGGCGACGCGAGCGACGGGAAAGATCATTGGGCGTTTCAGGCTTTGCGAACCGTTTCATTGCCCGCAGTGAGCGACTCGACTCGTTTACGAAACGCCGTCGATCGGTTTATCGAGGCGGCGCTGGAAAACGAGCAGCTTACGATCGGCCCCGAGGCGGGCCGCGGCACGCTCATCCGCCGCGTGAGCTTCGATTTGACTGGCCTGCCTCCGGCGCCCGAAGAGATCGCCGCATTTCTGGACGACTCGTCTCCCGATGCCTATTCGCAAATGGTCGAACGCTACCTCGCTTCGCCGCATTATGGAGAACGGTGGGGAAAATACTGGCTGGATGCGGCCGGCTACGCCGACTCGAACGGTTATTTCAACGCCGACAGCGACCGGCCGCTGGCCTGGCGCTACCGCGACTGGGTGGTGCGGGCCATGAACCGCGACGAGCCGTTCGACCGGTTCGTTCGCGAACAGATTGCTGGCGACGAGCTCTCGTCATTCATTCCCGGCAGCGATGTCTCGGATGAAACCATTGAAATGCTCGAGGCCACACACTATTTGCGGAACGGGCAGGACGGAAGCGGCGAGAGCGACGGCAATCCCGACGAGGTGCGCGCCGATCGGTATTACGCGCTGGAATCCGTCGTGCAGAACGTGACGAATTCGCTGTTCGGACTGACGGTTCAGTGCGCCAAGTGCCACGACCATAAGTTCGAACCGATCTCGCAGCGCGATTACTATCAACTGCAGGCGGTGTTCGCCCCGGCGTTCAACCTGGCGCAGTGGCTGAAGCCTGCGGAGCGGTTCGTTTACGCCGGCCGCCCGGGGGAGTTCACCGCCTGGGAGGCCCGCGTGAAGTCGCTCGACGCCGAGCTGGATGTGTTGCGGGGCCGCCTCGCGCAATGGGTTCGTGAGCATCGGCCGCGCGGCCAAGAACTGCTCGCCGACGCGTTCGATGAGCCGGCGGCGTCACTGGCAGATCGTTGGAGCAGCAGGGCCCCGGGCGATGATGCTCCCGTCGGCTCGGGTGCGGTCACGATCGATGCGGCCGAGGCGCCGGCCCTCGTCATGCAGCAGGGCCAATTGCGAATCCTGACGAAAAGCGGCCAGCCGGAAAGCTGGGTTTCGACCCGCGAGAAATTCGATTGGACGCCGGATGAAGTCGGCGCAGCCGTGCAGGTGACGTTCGACCTCGTCGCCGATCGCCTGGACGAAGCGGCAAAGCCGGCTGAGCGCGTTGGTTTTTACGTCGCGCTCCATGATTTCAACGACAATTCGCCGGTTGCGGGCGGGAACGTGCTCATCGACGGGAATCCCGGCGGCCCCACGACGGTGTATCTCGATTATCCGGGCGCCGATTCAAAACCGATCGGAGAAATCGGCGCAACGCCCTATAAGCCCGGGCGCAATTTCGGCGTGCGCATCTCGCACGTCGAAGCCGGCAAGTACAAACTCGAGCAGCTTGTCGATTTTTTCCAGGATGGCAAATCGCTGATGCTTGCGGCGGCCGATCTGCCGGATGGCGGTTTCGGATTCGAACATTACAGCGACCGGAGCTTCGCCATCGACAACCTGGTCATCGAGCGTTTTTCCGGCAGCCCGCAAACGCTCGCAGCACATGAGCAATTCCAGAAAAATCACGCCGCAGAAAAAAAGCCGCTGGACGAGCTCCACCAGATTCGAGCGAATTTGAAAGAGCGTCCGGGCAAGATTGCCTGGGTCAGCGATGTTTCCCCGACGCCCCCGGAAGTCTTCTTGCTCGAACGCGGCGACTATGGCAAGCCGCAGGTCGCGGTCCAGCCGGCAGGGTTTTCCGTGCTGTCGGACGAACAAAATCGCCTGGATGTTCATGCGCCGGCCGTGCTGAAATCGAGCGGCCGGCGGCTGGCGTTCGCCAACTGGGCTACCGCGCCCGGCTCGGTTGCAGCCGCGCTTTTGGCGCGCGTCGAGGTCAACCGGATCTGGCAGCACCATTTTGGCGTGGGCATCGTGGCAACAGCCGACAATCTGGGAGTCACCGGCGCCCTTCCATCGCATCCCGAACTTCTCGATTGGCTGGCCGCCGAGTTTGCGGCGCGCGCCGGCACGTCTCCGGCGCTAGACCGGCAAGAAGGCGCGTGGAGTCTCAAGCGAATGCACCGGCTGATTCTCAACTCGGCCGCTTATCGCCAATCCGGCCGCGACGATGCCCGGGGAAAGGCCCGCGATCCCGACAACCGGCTTTTATGGCGGTACCCCCTCCGCCGGCTCGACGCCGAGGCGGTTCGGGACGCGCTGTTGGCCGTGAGCGGCGATCTCGACCGCACTTCGGGAGGACCTGCCGTGGCGACAAAGCGGGACGACTCAGGCGAAGTGGTGGCCCTTGATCCCAAAGGTCCGGGCCGCCGGCGCTCGATTTATCTTCAGCAGCGCCGCACAAGCGTCGTGAGCTTTCTCGCGGTGTTCGACGCACCGTCGATCGTCTTCAATTCGGCCCAAAGGCCCCTTTCAACGATGCCGCTGCAGGCCTTGGCCCTGCTCAACTCGCAGTTTGTTGTCGACCGGGCGAAAGGCTTCGCCGCGCGATTGGAGCGGGCCGCGCCAGACGAAGCGGCCCGAGTGCGGCTCGCCTACTCGGTCGCATGGGGACGCGCCGCCGGCGACGCCGAGCTGGAAGCCGCGCTTCAGTTCCTGGCATCTCAAGAATCGGAATATCAGCCGGCGCCCGAGGCGCGGAGCAGGTCTTGGGTCGATTTCTGTCAAATGCTCTTGGCCAGCAACGAATTCCTGTACATTGAATAGGCCATCATGATCGACGATCTGCCGTTTTCTCGAAGGGCATTTCTCGCCGATTACGCGGGGAGCCTGGGACCTTTGGCCCTGGCCTATCTCCTCGCCCAGGGAAACGCGCGCGCTGAATCGGGCCAGGTTTCGGGGTCGCCTGCGACGGCCGGCCGGGGCAAGGCCAAGTCGATCATCTGCCTGTTCCAGCATGGCGGACCCAGCCAGATGGACCTGTTCGATCCGAAACCCGAGCTCGCCAAATGGAATGGCAAACCGTATCCCGGCGAGAAACTGGAAGTCCACTTCGACAAGCAGGCCGGCAATGTCCTGGCCAGTCCATACAAGTTTGAAAAGTACGGCCAGTGCGGCATGGAAATGAGCGAGCTCTTGCCGCACACCGGCAGCATCGCCGATGAGATCACGCTCGTCCGCTCGATGACCACAGAATCGGTCGATCACGAATCGGCGCTGCGCCTCATTCATTCCGGAAAGTTCCTGGCGGGAATGCCCTCGATGGGATCGTGGGTCGTGTACGCGCTGGGAACGCAGAACACAAACCTGCCCGCGTTCGTTGTCCTGTCGGACCCGGGAGGACTGCCGACCGACGGCGAGAAAAACTGGACCTCGGGTTGGCTTCCCGCGGTCTATCAGGGCACGATGTTTCGCTCGGGAGGTTCGCCCGTGCTCAATCTGGCGCCTCCCGCCGGGGCTCTTCCTGCGGCGCGGCGAAAGCAGCTTGCGCTCTTGGCCGAGCTCAATCGCAGGCACTCGGAGCGGCATCCGGCAAACAGCGAATTGGCGGCCCGAATCGCCAACTTCGAGACGGCCGCCCGCATGCAGACCGCCGTTCCCGATGCGGTCGATCTTTCGCAAGAGACCGAAGAAACGCGCAAGATGTACGGCCTCGACCGGCCCGAGACGCAGGAATACGCGACGCGGTGCCTCCTGGCCCGGCGGCTGGTCGAAAAGGGAGTGCGATTCGTGCAGATCGTGCTGAAAGGACAACCCTGGGACACGCACAGCAAGAACGCCGAGAGCTTGAAGGGGCTGTGCGGGATGACCGACCAGCCTTGTGCGGCGCTCGTCAAAGATCTCAAACAGCGGGGCCTTTTGGAATCGACGATCGTCATCTGGACGGGAGAATTCGGCCGCCAGCCGGTCTCGCAGGGAACAGACGGGCGCGACCACAATCGCCATGCATTTTCGCTGTGGCTTGCCGGAGGGGGCTTCAAGCACGGGTTCAGTTACGGCGCGACCGACGATTTTGCGTACAAATCGATCGAGAAGCCGGTCACCGTTCACGACCTGCACGCCACCATGCTGCACCTCTTGGGGCTCGATCACCTGAAGCTGACTTATCCTCATGACGGCCGCGATGCGAGCCTCACCGATGCCGTCGTCACCAAGGCCCGCGTCGTTTCTGATCTCTTGGCGTGAGTGGTTTCGCGCGCCGGTTGTGCGAGCCGGCCGTCAATGCGACAGGACGATC
>DATGKC010000547.1:0-11886 GCA_035294845.1 Planctomycetaceae bacterium
CCACAAGATATAGTCTTGACCGGGAAGGATTTTTCCGCCTCGCAATGCCTGAATCGTCGCGACGTTCTTCGCGGGCCATGAGACGCCGGGAAACTGCAGGTCTTGCTCACGCAGGAAATGCCCGAACCCCCCCATGCGACCCTGGGCCGGAAGGATATTCCACTTCGGGACCTGACCGGATGTAACGAACATCCAGATCAGGTCGGCAGGCTTTTCGAGCGGCGACGAAAATCGAACTGCGTCGAACCGTCCGCCCGTGACATTGAACTTCAAATGATTCCACACCGGCTTGGCGCTCTCGATCGACACGGCGATGCTCGGCAATTCGTTGGCAACGGCTTGCAACGCCTGTTCGAATTCTTCATGCTGACTGTTTGCGTCGATTCTCAACCTGGCAGCCCGCGCAAGTGCCAGCGAGACGGAATCCTGCGAGCTCGCCGGACCGCCGACGGCTTCGGCGTCTGTGGCTTGCGAGGCGACGACCGGCATGAAATTTTGCGACTGAGCCACGCCGGCGGGGCCGGAAGTCGTTTCGGCTCCGCGCTCTTCCAAACGTTCGGACCTGTCCGTTGCGGCTGAGAAATCAGCCGCTTTGCCGGCGGGCGCCGGCGTCCCCCGGCTTGGCTCGTTTTCACGGGCGCATCCCGCGATCGCGAAGCAGACAGCCCAAATCAACGATGCGCGACGGCACATAAGAAATTCCCAGTGACTAAACCGGAACTTCACCGTTTCGTTTTTTGACGCCGGGGATTGATGTCCCATAATCGAATGCCTTCCGGCTCTCCCACCGCGATATACCGGCCGTCGGGGGAAATACCGACCGATCGACACTCGATGTCGAAGTTTCCGGAATCAAAGCGATCGACCTCGTCGCCGCCGTCCAGGTCCCAGAGAATGACCCCCGACGCGACGGTTCCGGCGGCGCGTTGTCCATCCGTTGCGAATGCCGCCCCGGTCACGGCCGACCGGTCGGGAGACTTCAGTTTTTTGAGTTCGCCGCCTGTATCCACGTCCCACAGATGCAGATAGCCGACACCTCCTGAGATCAGCCGATTGCTGTCGTGGCTGAATGCCACGCTATGGACGTAGCCGACATGACCCACGAATCTTCTCAGATAATCGCCGCTGGCCATGTCCCACAGCCGCAAATCTCCGACACCGTCAGTTGCCTTCCCTCCTCCGGCAACGGCGAATCGTCCATCCGGCGAGACGCCGACGACCAGTGAGCCGTGGGGCGGTCCGGCAAAGTGATGGATTTCTTCTCCGGTTTGGATGTCCCAGAGAAACATCGTTTGTGGCGTCGCCACGAGCACTCGCCGATTATCGGGCGCGAATGCGACCGATCGCACGTCCAACCCGCCTCCTGGCCTGCTCGGCGCACTCGCGTTCGCCGGCACATTGACGCGCCTCAACTCCTTGTCCAGTGTGGCGTCCCAAAGGCACAGTTGTCCTTCCTTATTCCCTGTCACGACGTACCGGCCATTGTCCGAGATGGCGATCGCCTGCACCCTGCCGGCGCGTCTGGAGAGCTCCTGATACGGCTGTCGCGCGCCGTAATTGACAAGACCAACGATTGGCCCGTCCGCGCAGGCGAATCGAGCCGCTTTGCGAGCGCGGACGATGAATGACGCCGGCGCTGCAATGAAATTACTTGCTGATTTTCCGGTCACGACCGGGTCGGCGTGGGCGTCCCACAGCAACAGCGCCGGCGTGTTTCCTCCAGTCGCCAGCGTCTTGCCGCTTGGATCGAAGCCCAGGCAGCTTACCAACTCGTGCGTCAACACCGTTGGAACTCGATCGAGCTTCGTATCCCAAAGATGCACGGTCCATCCGCCGGCAACCGCCAAATACCGATCGTCGGGTGAAAACATGAGAACATTGGCTTCGCGCTCGGTCACGACAAGCCTCAGTAGAACATTCCCCGATTGAGAATCCCAGACGACGACTTGCCCGGATTTGTCAGCAGCGGCAATTCGCCAGCCATCGTGGCTGAACTTTACCGATCGTATATCATCAGAACATCCTTTCAATGCCTTTTGCGGCTGCGAGCGGGCGAGGTCCCAGAGCTGCAGCCTTCCGCCTTCGCCTCCGCACGCAAGCACTTCCGCAACGGGACTGCAAGCGACCACGGCCGGCGCAAAATCGTCGAACTCGACCGCTTTGATTCCCGACTCGTCAAGCAGATTCCAAATCGACAATTGATGCTCTGAGTCTTGCCAGTGGACTGCCGCCAGGGTTCGTCCGTCATGCGAAAAGGCAATTGATTCTGCGAATCCAATGTCGCCGGGCAAAATCGTCGGGTCTGTGCCGCCCCGTATGTCCCAAATCCGGATATCCGATTTTTGAATTCCGGACATGCCGCCGGCGGATGCGAGGTAACGACCATCGGGGCTGAATGCGAGGTCGCTCACACTCGAATTGCGTTGGCCGGCATTGTCCTCCAGAGCCTTGAGCTGCTCGCCCGTGTCGGATCGCCACAGCCGAATTGTTCCATCGGCTCCTCCCGAAGCCATGAGCTTCTCCGTCGGATGAAATGCCACTGAAGTCACCCCTTTTTCGTGGCCGATAAACTGCCGAAGCGGAATCCGAGGACGCACTTTCAAGCTCTCGCTGACCTCATCGTCGCCAATCGCGCCGCGAGGAACCGGCGCCTGCGCTGTTATCGAATCACCTTCTTCATCGGCGAGTTGCTCGCCGCGCGAAAGCCGCTGTTCGGGCGCCCTCGTCGAAACAAAGACGCCGATCGCAACAAATGCCGCCGCAACCGCCACCCCGGCGACGAGCGCAACGACGCGCCGTTTCCTGCGCGTGTAACCCGCCTCGATGCGGACTTTGGCCCCGGCCGCTTGGAGCCGCGCTTGCAGGATGTCGCGCTGGGTCCGGAGCTGCTGCACGCGGGCCCGGACTTGCGCCAGCTTCAGCCGGATCGGCTCCAACTGCTCTTGCTGTTCGCCGATCTGGCGATCCAGCTCCACGGCCGCCTGCTGGCACTCGCCTTCTTCGGCGCGGGCGGCCAGCTCGATTGCCGGACTGGCGGCGGCCTGGACGCGCTGCTGGGCGGCCAGCGCCGCCGCACGCTGCTGGCCGGCCTCTTTTTGCAGCTCGGCCACCACCGATCGCGCTTCTTGCTCCAATTGCTGCAATTGGCGCTGACGCCTTTCGTAGACGGCCACGGCGCCATCCACCTGCTGCTGCGTATTTTCGAGCTGACGCAGAACTTCCGGCGCATGCCGCCGAAACAGGCTCCTGGCCCGCTCGCGCGTGCGGTCCCACCAGTGCGGCGACTCCGGCGCGGCTCCCTCGGCCGCCCATGGCCCCTGCTCCTTGCCGCCGGTGGGAATGGCCTCAAGCGCCGCATCGTCCCCCGCGGGGTCATCCCAGGCCGGCAGACGGACGATCGTCGTTTTCCGCACGCCTTTGCCGGCCTCCCACGAGGGAAGCCGCTCTCCCGAGCGGAACGCCCGCAGGTCGGCCAGCACATCCTGCGCGCTTTGATGCCGGTCGTCGGGCGACTTGGCCAACAGCTTCTCGATCACCGATGCCAACGCCGCCGGAACGTGAGGCGCCACCACCGCCAAAGAAGGCGGCTGCTCGTACACGTGCTGAAAGACCAGCGCCGTGGGATTGTCGGCTTCGAACGGCAGCCGACCCGACAACATCTGGTACAGCAGCACCCCCAGCGAGTACAGGTCCGACCGGCCGTCCACCGCCTTCCCGCGCCCCTGTTCCGGAGAGATGTAATCCACCGTCCCCATGATCACACCCGTGGCCGTCTTCCCCGTCGCCGACGACTCCAGCGATTTCACCAGCCCGAAGTCGGCCAAGAGCGCCCGCCGGTTGCGCCGGTCCAGCAGGATGTTCCCCGGCTTGATGTCCCGGTGAACCATCCCCTGTTCGTGCGCCGCCGCCAGTCCCGCCAGCGCCTGTTCCACGATCGCCAACGTCTCTTCGACCGGCAGCTTGCCGCGCCGGCTCAACAAGCCCGCCAGCGACTCCCCCTCCACGTACTGCATCACGAAGAAGTGGTGCCCCGCGTCTTCCCCGATCAAGTGGATCTGGATGATGTTGGGATGAATCAGCTTGGCCGCTGCCGTCGCTTCGGCCTTGAACCGGTCAATGAAATCGTCGCTGCGGGCCAGGTCGGCCGGCAGCACTTTGATCGCCACCTTGCGGTCCAAGGTCCGTTCGTACCCTTGGTATACGTCCCCCATCCCTCCCCGGCCGATGCGCGAGACGATCTCGTAATGCGCCAGGCGGCTGAACGGCAGAGGGGCCTGGGAACTTGGCGCTGCGCTTTCTGAGCTCCCTGAACTCCGTGAGGCCGCCGGCGAGGGTCCCACCGACGTATCGTCGGACTTGTTCGCCGACGAGACGAAGCTGGGGGTCGTATCGCCGGCCGAACGCGGGGCAGCCGCTTCCCGATCGGCCTTCTCCGCCGCCGGAATCTCAGACCTTTCTCCTGCCGATCGATCGTCCCGGCCGGACGCCGCATTCAAGGCGACCAAGAACTGACCGATGTCGGCGAACCGTGCTTGTCCGTCGCTTCCCAGACAACGTTCCACGACAGGCCGCAATTCGGCGGGCACCTTTCCCTTGACCCGCGGACTGCGCAGATATCCCTGCGCCGATTCTCCCGTGAGCACGCGGCACAATAGCGCGCCCAACTGCACGATATCCACCTCACGCGGATCGAGCGAGATGCCCGCAGCCAGAAGCCGACTGCGTGCGGCGTCGATCTCCGGCGGAAGCTCGGGAGGGACCAGCCGCGCCAGCTCGGGGAGCAGCTCACCCAGTTCGCCATTGGCCAGCCAAATGCACGGCGACTGGCCCAAAGATTCGCCCGGGGAACCATCCGCAGAACCCGCAAACGAAGCGGCCGGAGAATCCCGGGGGACGCGCGGGACGGGGCACGACGCGGCCAGCGTGGGATTGAGTCCCTCGTCCAAAAGCACGTGCTCGGCCGTCACTGCGCCATGAATCCGACCGCCGCCGTGCAGCGCATCGAGCTGCGCCGCCAGAGGCCGAACCAGCTCAATCGCCTCTCGCGCCGGGAGAACCCCCTGGGCAAGGTAAGACGCCAAAGTGCGCCCGCTGGTCAACTCGAAAGCAGAGGCCGCCATTCTTTTCCTGCACGATTTGCCAGGCGCTGCGACCCGCAGGCGAGCATGGACAATGCTTTAATTCTATCTGCCGTCACCAGAATTCTGTAGTTGAGAAACAGCATAGCGAGATGCCGACGCTACGTTGCAGCACAGGCGACGACGCCGATTGCTATCTCTTTTGCCTTCTTTTCAAGGCCTGAAGCTCCGCGTCGATCTCTTCGTCGGCGGCGCTTTTTGCACTGCCAAGTTCTTCGTCACCTGATGATTTGACTCCGCGCAGCTCGGCCAGCGCGTCGGCTTCGGCTTCGGCCCGCTCGACTTTTTCGCGCATCCGCTCAAACTTGGCGAAGGCGTCGTCGGTGGCGGCGCCGGTCTCGAGGGCGGCCTCATTCGTGTGCATCTTTTTCTTGAAGTCGGCCGCGCGCTGTCGTGCCGAAAGCGTCGCCAGATTTCGCTTCGCCTCAGCGAGCTTGGCCTGCATTCCCTCGAGCTGATGCTTCAAGGTGCGGCTGGCATCCTGCGCCGCATGCATTTGGTCCTGAAGCGCGGTGACGAGCTTTTGATGTTCCTGCTTGCGAGCCAGGGCTTTGCGGGCGAGATTGTCGTCGCCCGACTCGACGGCCTGCTCGGCTTTGCGCTGCCAATCGTCGGCCTGCCGCTCGTTGTTGGCCAACTCCTTAGCAAGCAGCTTTTCGTTCGCCAGGACTTTGGCCGTTTCGTGAGTGGCATCGGATATGGATTGCTCCATTTCGCGAATCGCCTGCTTGAGCATGCGCTCCGGATCCTCAAAGCTCTCGGTCATTTCGTTCAAATTTGCAGAAATGATGTCGCTGATGCGCTGAAACAATCCCATGGCCGCCGCCTTTCTGATTGAGAGATCAATGGGCCGCCCTCAGGCGCCCGAAAAAACCGACCGCGTCGATCGGTTCATGCTGATTCGCGTGGGCAGCAACAGCACCACGCCCAGTCCGCACAAAAGACCCAAGAGATGGCCCAGATTGGTCCAATTCCAACCGCTCCAAACGAGCCCCCAAAATTCCAAAAGCGGCACGAGGAACAATCCCCACCACGCTCGCAATCCAAATGAATCCCACCGGATAAACCAGTAAACCCAGTGTCGCGGCCGATCGAACAAACCGACCAACAGCGTGAACGGAAAGAGAGCGAAATAACCAATCTCGATGATTGCCGATGGAAACAGCATCAGCGCCATCGCGATCACGGCGAAGATCGCCCCCGACGCGCCGATCAACGGCCCGGGGCAGAACAGCCGGGCAAAAAGGCCCAAAGCGACGGCACTTCCCACGTAAGCCAAGAAATACCAGCCGTTTCCCAATCGACGGTTGACCGGCGTGCCGAAGATCAACAGCACCAGCATATTTCCGGCCAGATGCCAGATGTCGGCATGGCCGAAAGCATACGTCAGGATGCTGAAGAGCCCCGTCCCTGGACCAACCGTGGGGTGCCAGTGCAGGCAGAAGGCGAGCACGTTGACCACGACGAAGAGCGCATTGACGACGGGGATGCCATTGAGCTGGCGGCCGTCGCGGAAGTTGATCGGGATGGGAATGAACATGGCTTGTCCTAAAGCACTTTGAAATTCGAACCGCGGAGTTTGAACGTGCGTTTTATTATTTAATGTAGCGAGTTCAGGCATTCCGCGAAAATTCTCGGCGGACGTTGGCGAACAGACAGAAAAAAGCCGCGATTTTGCAGCATGGCCCGCGGCCGCAACGGAAAACGATTCAAAACGACGAAGGACCGCGGATTTCGCGGATACGCGCGGATGCACGTAGCGACCGTCGCGCTGCGTTTTCGTCCAAGAGACCAGCAAATTGCTGAGTCAAATGAAAAAAATGGCCCGACCTGTAATAAAAATAAAAGCCGCGGGCACAAGGACTTGTGACATTCGCGGAGTTTGCGCGCAAGCGGCCCGCAAGATGCGATCTTGTGGAATCGCTCCATTTCAGACAAATTGTATTGATCTTTTGAAGGCGTTCCAACGTAGTAAGGCTGAGGAGCAACCCGATTCGTGGCGGCTGAACCGATATTCATTCTTTTGTGTCCTACCTCGCTCATTCGGCCAACCGCACGCATCAAAACTCGACGAAGGGGAGTGATCCAACCGTGCCAATTCATCACGAGGTGCTGCGCGTTTACGAGACCGGCCCGCTGACCGTTGTTGGTTTCGGCGCCGGCGAACTGCCCGATTACATTGACTTGGCCGAGTGCCGACAAGAGATCGTCGAGCTGCTCAAATTGCATGAGTGCAAGCAATTGGCCTTCGACTTGACTGGCGTGCGTTATGTCCCGAGCGGTATGCTGGGCTTGCTCGCGTCGCTGAAACGGCTGGGCGTCAAGGTTCTTTTGTACAATCCGTCCAGCGACGTGCGCGAGGTGCTCCAGGTCACGCACCTCGACAAGCTGTTCGAGATCCACGATTTGGATCTGTAAACAGCCGGCTGCCAACCAGAAATGGCCGCATGATGCCGGTGAAGGGGAGCACTTCCCGCGAGGCGGGGCTCGATGCCAGTCGCTGGTCGAGCGCGCTCAAACGGATCGAATCGTGGTGCGACGGCCGCCAGCTTCCCGCGGCGGGGGTGATCGTCGTCCGCGGCGGCAAGACGACGGGGCCGCACCTTTTCGGCCGCCAAACGCCGGCGGCGGATTCGCGCCCTGTGCGCACCGATGCCATCTTCCTGATCGCTTCGATCACCAAGCCGATCGTGGCCACCGGCGCCCTGCTCCTGGCAGAACGCGGGCTTTTGGCGCTGGACGACCGTGTCGAAGAATATGTCCCCGAATTCAGCCGAGAGGGGAAACATGCCGTCACGATTCGCCATCTGCTCACGCACACGTCGGGACTCCCCGACATGCTTTCCGACAATGTGGCGCTTCGCGCCGCCCACGCCCCTCTCTCGAAATTCGTCGCCGGCGCATGCGGGTCGCAACTCGCGTTTCCTCCCGGTCGCGGAGTGCAGTATCAGAGCATGGGCTTTGCGATGCTCGGAGAAGTCATCCAGCGAGTGAGCGGCAAAACCTGCGCGCAATTCCTGCACGACGAGATTTTTATGCCGCTGGAAATGAACGACACGGCCCTGGGCGCCCCCGAATCGTGGTTTTCAGGCTCCGACCCGAAAGTCGATCGCATCGCCCACGTTTTTCTTCCGGCCGATTCCGAGCAATCGCACGAATCCAGCCGCGGCTGGAATTGGAATAGCCCTTACTGGCGGCGACTCGGCGTTCCGTGGGGAGGCCTATTGACGACGCCGGCTGATTTGGCCCGATTCGGCCAGATGATGCTGGGAGAGGGGAGGCTGGGGGACGTGCAGGTGGTCAGTCGCGCTGCGATCCGCGCGGCCACGAGGAATCAACTCGAAGACATGCGCGACGTGCCGGCCGACGATCGCCGCACCCGGCCTTGGGGGCTGGGCTGGAGGCTCAACTGGGGCGCACACAGCGCCAACTTCGGAGATTTTCTCGGACCGAGAACCTACGGCCACTGGGGCGCCACCGGCACTGTGATGTGGATCGACCCCGACCTGGAAGCCTGCGTGATTGTGTTGACGACTCAGCCGCAGGAGCCGCGGGGCGGATACCTGGCGCGCGCCTCGAACGCGATCGCCGCGGCGATGCTGTGAGCCGTATGCTTGCAGGTCGCTCGCCAGAATTCAGGGCCGCGTTGAAGTCGGAACTCTGGCGAGTTCCGCTACGGCGTCTTGAGATTGGAATTCTGGCGAGTCCCAACACGGAGTCGTGGTCGCGACTCTGGCGAGCTCCGCGACAGGAAAGAAATGCGGGTTATAGCTGTTTTTCACTTTTCAACGGTCGCCGTTCCCATTATTTTGGATTGAAGAATATCAATTGGAAGTCTTCCGCAGAGTCACCGGTTTTTGATTGCGAGGAGCCATCGATGCGAGTTCATCTGAAAGCGGCGTTCCTTATTTCGGCGCTCGGCGCCGGCCTGGTTGTTTCGTCGGCCAAATTTGTCGAGGCCGGGCTGCCCGACAAAAATCTCGAGGCGGCCGTGCGATCGGTCATTTTTGAAAAGAAGGATACGAATGCCGAAATCACCGACGACGATTTGAAGAAGGTGTTCGTGCTGGAGGCCAAAGGGAAGGGAATCAAGGACCTGACCGGCATGGAAAAGTGCGTCAACCTGCTGCAATTGAACCTGGCCAAGAACGAGATTGCCGATGTGACGCCCCTTAAGGACATCAAGAACCTGCAATCGCTCGATCTCGCTCAGAACAAGATCGCCGACGCGGGCCCGCTGGGGAATATCGTCGCGCTGCAGTTTCTCGAGCTCTCGGACAATCAAGTCGCGTCGGTGCAGCCCCTGGCGACGCTTTCGAAACTTTCAGCGCTGTACATCGCGGGGAACAAAATCAGCGACGTGGCCCCCTTGGCGAAGCTGGAAAAGCTGTCGTCGCTTGACCTCGCGCGAAACCAGATCACCGATCTGAAGCCTCTGGCAAACGTCGGCATTTTGTCGCTCTTGAAGCTTTCGGGGAATCAGATCGCCGACATCACTCCCCTGTGCAAACCGCTCTCGCTGCGGATGCTGCTGCTGGAGGACAATAAGATCACCGACCTCGCCCCGTTCGTGGCGGCTGCCTGGACCGATGTCGCCGGCGAAAAGCGATTCGCGCCGTTTTTGAGGCTGTATTTGGCGGGCAACCCACTGAGCGAGTCGGCCAAGACGGGTCAAATTGAGGCCCTCAAAGCCGCCGGAGTCAAAGTCGAGTTGGGCCAGCCAAAGTAAGCGGGTGCGTGACTGTCTCGCGAGCCCCGCCGCGGGCGCGACCGAGGGTCTTCTGAGCGAGATGACGCTGTGATCGTTGCTGATTGTGGCTTCAGCGACGCTCGAGGAGACCTGCGGTCGGCGGCGTGTGGCTCGGTCGGGAGACCGGCCACAACTGGGGGAGACCGGCCACAACTTGGGAGGAGACCGGCTACAACTGGGGGCGGCGCGGTCGGAGACCGGCTATAACTTGTGAGGCCGGCGCAACTCGGGATGGACAAGCGAGACGCTTATCCTACGGGGCGCACAAGCGAGACGGTTATCGCATGAGGCGCACAAGCGAGACGCTTATGCTACGGGGCGGTCGGAGGCTTACTCGCTATGGCCTTCGGGGTGGCCGCCGTCGAAGTATTGACGTTCGAGCTCTTTGGTGTTGCGCTCGATCCCCAGGACGATCATGCGGCGTTCGCTGCCGCGCGGCGAGAGAGCCGTAAAGGCAATCACTTGACGCCCTTCCGGCTGATTCACGCGAATCGTGAATGAACCGTCGTCACGAAGTTCGACCGGATCGCCCTGCACAGCGAGCATCGATCCGGGGCGGGTCGATCCATGGACGATCAACTCGGTGTCGAGTTTGAACGAAAACTCGCCTTTTTCGCGCTCTTCTGTGGCGGCCGGACCGAAATGCGAGAGGCTCGAGAATCCCAGCGGCCGCCCCAAACGACCGTCCGGCTTATCTTCTTTCGCATCGGCATGTTGCGCGCCAGACTGGTTGCGAGCCGTTTGATTGGCGGCAAGATGCGCGTTCAACATGGGCATTGAACAAACGTTCGATTTGGCCAGCGCGAAAAACGTCCCCGCCTTTGTGCGATAACCGATGTGCAGCCGGTAAGTGCGAGATTCCGGCGGCACATGCACGTACCACGTATTGACCCCGGCGTCGATCAGCACGTCTTTGACTCGCAGCTCCGAGACGCTGTTGACGTCGTCGGTAGCGACTTCAAATAGCCTCAAGGCCGGGACGGCAGTGTGCCAATCGGTCCCCAACCGCGTTTCTGCGCGGCGGATCGTGTCACGGGTCAGGTCCCATTGAGCGCGAATCCAGTGCGCATCGCAGACCGTGGCGTCGATGAAATTCCGGCGCCCGGTAATATGCCGGTCGTCCACTTCGGTCGTGCACAGGTCGCGGCTGCGAGGTGGGACGGAGTGTCCGTTCGCTGCGCCGTTCGTGCGGCCGGCCTTTGCCGTTTTCCGCCCATTGCGCGACTGATTCATGCGAGCCGAAGCCGGGCGACGTGCGACGCGGTTGGCCGGCGCCTTGGATTGGGTGATGCGAACGAGGGCCCGCACAAGCTCAGCCTTGGTCATCGAGTGCCAGCGCGAGATACCGTTCCGCTTGGCCATTCCCGCCAGGATTTTGCGCGAACGGGATTTCAAGGCTTCCGAGGTCATTAGCGAACTCCGACGATCTTCCACCGGCGTGATTGGCCCGGCTTCTGAGGAAAAGTCGTGTCCTCCATGACCTCTGCGGCTGATTCTCAGGATTAAGAACGCCGACCAACTTTCCAGTGAAAACGTAGCAAACGTATACTTCATTTCTACCAATCGGCCGGACAAGATTCAATGGCTGCTATTCGGCGGACTGCGATTTCGGTGAAGGCGCAGAATCGTAAGACTCTATGTTGCAGTATCTTGCGCCGCGCCGGGGAGTTATTCCATTTCCAGGAGGTTGTGAAAAACTCGTGGATTTTGAGGGGCAAAGGAAAGGAGATTCGTGTCCTGTCACGAGCGTCCGGAATTGCAAATTGGCTGGTGATGGGAAGCGGTCAAACCAGCTTTGGGAAATCGAAAAATTGGGACTCCCGCAACTTTGACAACGCTTTGAGGCACCGCTACACTGGCCGCGGAATTGATTACGAGTTGGTAAGAAAAGAGCAGTTTCGCGATACGCCCACAGTGCTGCGGGCACAAAGGCGTCACTCGAATGCTGCTCGTCGGCGCTCGAAGTCAGCGGCGCCTGGAGCGGCAACTCTGCGCGGG
>DATGKC010000548.1:0-10558 GCA_035294845.1 Planctomycetaceae bacterium
CGTTCGGCCCACAAAGGGACTGCGCCCGGCCCGGCCAGTCCGACGACTGCCGCCAGCGCGCAGGCCACGCGAGCGATGGAGCTTGCGCCCGCCATCGGCGCGCGGACCGAGAGCCCCGTCCGACGCGGCTCTGGGGCCGCATTTGCGCTGCGGACCGACAAAGGCTTGGCGATGTGCACGGCTCCAGCTCCCGGCAACGAGAATCTCGAAACGTTCGTCACAGAGCCCAATGTACCGCGCCGCGCCGCGCTTTGTCAGCGTGACGCAACGCCGGCGCGGCGCCTCAACCGAACCGGCCGGTGAGGTATTCGGAGGTGAGCTCTTTGGAAGGGTTCTCGAAGATCGTCGAGGTTTTGTCGGCTTCGATGACTTCGCCGCCGTATAAAAACACCGTTTCATCCGAGACGCGCGCCGCCTGCTGCATGTTGTGGGTGACGATCACGATCGTCAGCCGATCTTTGAGCTGATAGATCAGGTCTTCGATGTGCGCGGTCGCCGCGGGGTCGAGGGCCGAGGTCGGTTCGTCGAAGAGCAGCATTTCCGGCTCGGGGGCCAGGGCCCTGGCGATGCACAAGCGCTGCTGCTGCCCGCCCGAAAGGGCGTAGGCCGACTGTTTCAGCCGATCTTTCACTTCGTCCCATAGCGCCGCCGAACGCAGCGCCGCTTCGACGCGCTCGGCGAGCACTTGCCGCTGCCGGATTTGCTTGAGCCGCAAGCCGAACGCCACGTTTTCGAAAATCGACTTGGGAAAGGGGTTCGGCTTTTGGAAAACCATTCCCACGCGCAGGCGCATCTCCATGGGATCGACGCGCGGGCTGACGATGTCGAGATTTCCCGGGCGAAGCAGAATCTGCCCCTCATAGCGATTGCCGGGGTACAGATCGTGCATGCGGTTGAAGCAGCGCAACAGCGTCGTCTTTCCGCAGCCGGAAGGCCCGATGAGCGCCGTCACGGCATTCACTGCCAGCGACAGGTTCATGTTCTTGAGCGCCTGGTGCCGGCCGTAGAAAAAGCTCAGGTTTTTGATGTCGGCCTTGATGTCGGGGGGCGCGGCGGTCGCGGCCGGTTCGCCTACCATTTGATCCTCCGGCGCAGCCGATAACGGATGGCGATCGCCGCCGCATTGAGCGAGAGCGTCATGAGTATCAAAACGAGCCCCGCCGCCGCGGCGTTGCGATGAAAATCGGGAGTGGGGCGCGAGACCCAATTGAACATCTGAATCGGCAAGACGCTAAAGGGCGAATTGAGCCACCGCAAATTGACGAATGGAAATTCCGCCTGCACGGGAGAGGGGGGCAAAAAGGCGATGAATGTGAGCGCCCCGATCGTGACCAGGGGTGCCGTCTCTCCGATCGCCCGAGACATGGCAATGATCGTCCCCGTGGCGATGCCCCCGGCCGAATAGGGAAGCAAATGATCTTTGATGACTTGCCACCGCGTGGCGCCCAGGGCATACGCAGCTTCGCGGATTCCGATCGGAATGGCGCGCAACGCCTCGCGAGTCGCCACGATCACGACGGGGAGGATCAATAATGCCAACGTGATTCCGCCCACGAGCAGCGTTTGCCCCAGGTGAAACTGGTAAACCAAAAGGCCCAATGCCATCAGCCCGTAAATGATCGAGGGCACGCCCGCGAGATTGGCGATGTTGATCTCAATGATCGTCGTGATCCAGTGCTTGCGGGCGTACTCTTCCAGGTAAACTCCGGCGGCGACTCCCAGCGGGACGGCAAGCGACACCGTGACCAGCATCAGCAAGAGCGACCCCACCCAGGCCGACAGGACTCCCGCGTTCGCGGCATTGCGCGACGGAAACGAAGTCAGAAACTGCCAATTGATGCGCGTCAGCCCCGCCCAAAGGAGGTCCACGAGCAAGGCACCCAGCGTGATAATTCCCAAGAGCGTGCACACGACTCCCGCCACGTTGAAAACCAGGTCTTGGCGACGCCGGCGCGCGATCAGTCGGGAGGTGTCGGTCATGGGCAAAAGAGCGTCAATAGGCTTCGCGAAATCGCTTCCGCAACATGTGTCCCAGGATGTTGAATCCCAGCGTCATGAGGAATAGCGTCAATCCCGCCGCAAAGATCGATTGATAGCCGATGCTGCCGTGCGGCAGATCGCCCATGCTCACCTGCACGATGTAGGCGGTGATCGTCGCGGCCGGCTGGGCGGGGTTCAACGTAAAATTCGGCTGCATTCCGGCCGCGATGGCGACGATCATCGTTTCGCCGATCGCCCGCGAAATCCCCAGGATGTAGGCCGCGCCGATTCCGGAAAGCGCCGCCGGATAGACGACCCGGATCGAGGTGATCATTTTGTTGGCTCCCAGGGCATAGGCCCCCTCGCGGAGCAGCATGGGGACGGCCCGCATTGCGTCTTCGCTGAGCGAGCTGACATACGGAATAATCATGACGCCCATCACGATTCCCGCGCTCAGCATGCTGAACGTGGGGAGCTCAGGAAATAATCTCTGGAGCAGCGGCGTGACGAACAGCAGGGCGAAATAGCCGTACACGACCGTCGGCACCGCCGAGAGCAGTTCCAACACCGGCTTAATGATTTCCCGCAGCGCAAAGGGAGCGTACTCGCTGAGGTAGATGGCGATCATCGTGCCGACAGGCAAAGCGACCGCCAGAGCGACTCCCGTCGTCACCAGCGTCCCCGAAACCAGGGGCAATATGCCGTAATGCGGATCGGCAAACAATGGAGTCCAGATGGTGTCGGTCAGAAACTCCCAAAGCGACACATGGCCGAAGAACGGCGCCGATTCGAACACCAGAATCGCCACGATGCCTGTCGTCACGCCCACCGAAGAAAGTGCCGCGAGAAACAACAGGCTGCCGATCAGGCGGTCTTTGAGATACCGCTTGCCGCGACCCAGCATCAACGTCGATGCCGCCGGGCGAATCTCTTCCCGTGGGGCGGGCTCGGTCACTCTTGAGGCCATACGGCACGATTCGTGATGGCTAGAGTTTCGGTTGACGTTTCAGGATTTCTTCGACGGGGAGGCCGATTTCCGGCTCGCCGCCGAATCCGGTCCCGGTCTGGAGCTTTTCGAACCGTTCCAACCCCATCGTGTAGGCCTGCTCCGGAAGGGGCAGGTATTTGACTTCGGCCGAAAGCTTGCGCGCGTTTTCGAGGTAAAATTTCACAAACGCTTTGACCTCGGGACGATCGGCGGATTGGCGATTGACGTAAATGAACAGGGGGCGCGAGAGCGGGTTGTATTTACCTTCCACGACGTTTTCGAAACTGGGGAGCACAGGTCCCAGGTCGCTTTTTTCCCAGTCGACCGCCAACGCCTTGAGTTTGTCTTTGTTCTGCTCGTAGTAGGCAAACGGCAGGTAACCCAAAGCATGCTTGCCGCCGGCGATCCCATTGACAATGGCGTTGTCGTCTTCGAGCGGGTTGTAATCGCCGCGGCTGGCTTTGGCCTTGCCCACCACAGCTTCCGTGAAGTAGTCGAAGGTTCCCGAATCCGAACCGGCCCCGTATAGCGTCAATTCGGCGTCTGGCCATTCGGGATTCACCTGATTCCAACGGGTCACTTTGCCCTGCGCCGCCGGCTCCCACATCGTTTTGAGCTCGGCCACCTTGATGGAATCGATCTCGTTCGACGGATGCACGGCGACCGTCAACGCGTCAAAGCACACGGGCAACTCGATGTATTCGATTTTGTGCTCACGGGCCGTCTCCATTTCGGCCTTGAGGATCGGGCGCGACGCATCGCAGACGTCGATCTCGCCGCGACAGAATTTTTTGAATCCTCCCCCCGTCCCCGAAATGCCGAGCGTGACTTTCGTGCCGTGCGAGGCTGATTTTTGGAATTCTTCGGCGACCGCCTCGGTGACCAGGTAAACGGTGCTCGATCCGTCGACTCGGACAGATTTGGCCGATTCGGCCGATTCACTGCAGCCACACACGAGACAAGTCAGATACACGAGCGCTGCCGCAATCGGCAGCCGATTACCACGTCTCAGTGCGAATTGAGCCACAATTCCAGGCCTTTCCAGCATTGCCAACAATTGGTAGTGAGTGATCGCGTTTTCCGGCATGATGCTATCCCCGAAATGTGAAGATATTGTGAAGAACCGGTGAAGATGCGGGCTTAACCCAGGTCGTCGAGCAGCGCATCCGCGAGGTCCTGATCAATCAACAGGTGATTGACGAGCGACTGATTGACGGCCTCGATGATGATTTCTGATTTCGCCCGGCCGATGGCCAGCACGATGACCCCGACGGCCTTCTGTGAAAACCCGCGTTCGGCGCACTTGGCCGCGTGCTCGCGCTGAATGCCGGTCCACTGCGTGTTGATTCGCTCGATTTTGGCCTCAACGACGGCGACTCGTTCGCGAGCGGCGCCGCCGGCCCCGGACGATCGGGCGGTCCGCCGCGCGATGAGCGCCGCCAGCTCGGGGCGGACGAGATACACGCCGCCAATATCGCCGAACGTATAGGCTTCGACATCTTCGCGGGTGAGTGGAGGATCGTCGCACATGGCATTGACGCGCTCGATGAGCCAGGGGTCGGTGCTGGTCTTCGAGGCCGTTCCAACTCCCGTAATCAGCGTATCCATTTCGTCGATGAGGCGGCCCTCAGGCGGACCTCCCAGGAAAATACGGCGATATCCCTCGACCTGGCCCAAGAGCGATTGCTTGATCTCGTCGGTCACGGCCTGGTTGAACCGGTCGGGAATGCAGGGAATGATCATATTGAGCCCTGGACCTTGATGCGGGCCGCCTTCCACAAACGCTTGCAGGCTCGACGCCAATGCGGTGGCCGAATTCTCTTCGCCATGCCCGCGAAGGGGTTCGCCGCTGACCGGAAAGAACAGCGTCCCCTTTTCAAACCGGGGATTGAGCGGCTCTAACCCGTCGATCAGCCGGGCGATCGTCTTGCCCCAGGCGACTCCAATTCGCCGCATTTTGGGAATCAGCTCCTTCACGTACAACGCGGCGTTCCAGCCGAATAACTGCTGACGCTTGTGGTACCCGGCTTTGTCGGTCGCGGTCGGCCCGCTGTAAAAGACGTGAACCTCTGGCGCCGGATCGAGAGGACGACGCTTGCGCGACAAGCGCTCGATGCGATGCCGCAGCTCAGGAAGGCCTTGATAGAAGGCGGCTTCGATTTCCTGCATCCGCTGATCAGAAATGTCGGCGCCCCGCCGGAAGGTGGGACGTGAAAGCCATCCCCGTTCTTCGGCGAGCTTTAATCGTCGCGACACGTCTGGCTGCTTAATCCCTAAATGCTCGGCGATCTGCTCTTGTTTGAAGTTCATCTTGTCAAATAGCCAGGCTGCCACCTGGGCCTGGAACTCGGCATCTTCGTCTTTGCGGGACATGGATTTACGTTCTCTGGGGCATTGTCCCCGGGTTATTTCGCCACAGTCCGGGTCACGCGACGCTAATTTTCCGACGTAACGGAAGTTATTTCAATGACTTGTATCTAAATTGCCAATTCCGCCAGTCTTTGAATTTTTAACCATTGACATCGCTCGTTTGGTATTTATTCTTTTGATAGAAGTGCTTTTGTTGGCAGAATTTGTAAGAGCCGTTTCAAACCTTGCTGGAGCCAAGCCTCATGCCTCGCCTTGAGAGAGCTGCCCTTCGCCAAAACCCGCAAGGAAGTGAGTTTGCGCACGATGGTCAGGCATTCAGCGATTCGACCGTCGATGTACTCCTTGGGACAGACATTGATTCGGAATGGATCGTCAGAAAATTCCGCATGAATTTCAATCCTGGCGACTTTCAGAAACTGAAAAGAGCCGTTTATTCGATTGGACAAGGCGGACGGCGATGGTTCTCGGGGGGCCGCGAAATCTCGGCTCGTGAAGCATCGACGATACTGGATTATACCGTTCTCATCGAGTTGCTGATTGAACACCGCGGCGATATGCACGCGTTTCGCGAAGAGCTCATCGACCTGCGGGAGCAGCTTCGCATGCAAATCAGCCGCTCGACGGACGGGCAAACCGACCGCGTCGAGTCGCTGATCGCCGAACTCGTCGGTGGCATTGTCGGTCACGCCGGCGATGTGCGCAGGCCCACCCGCGCGAGCTAGCGCATCGAACCCGTGGTATCTGCGTCTCGCCCGTGCACCGTAGCATAAGCGTCTCGCTTGTGCCGCCAGACTCTTGCTTCACCGCCCGCGATTGAGCGCGCTGCGCTGATTGAGATAATCAATCAACACCGCCGCCATGTCGCTGTCCGTATCGACCGGCACGCGCTCGATGCGATTGGTGCGGCAGACATCCTCCAGCCGCAACGTGAAGCGATTGAGCGCGGCCAAGTACGCGGCTTGCAGTTCTTCGGGCTGCGTCTCGAGCTCCTCGGCGTTTTCGAGCCCGACGAATTTGACCTGGCCGTTGAATTCGAATGCCAGCTCGTCGTGGTGCATGATGTGAAACAAAATAACTTCGTGGTTCTGGTAGCGCAATCGCTGCAACGCCCGCTCCAGCGCCGCCAGGTCGGTGAAGAAATCGCTGAAGATCATCACGATCTCCCGCCGTCCGAAGCGCCCGGCCAATTCGATCAGGCATTCGCTCATGCGGGTCTTGCCCACCGGCTCGATGCTTTCGAGATGCTCGGTGAGGCGCACGATTTGCGCCATCGAGTTGCCGGGAGGCACCGTGCCGCGAAGCTCTTCATCGAACGTCGTCAGCGACACCTGGTCGTTTTGGCGCACGACGGCGTAGCCCAGCGTCGTGGCCATCTGCGCGGCGTAAAGGAGCTTTTGCCGCTGGCCCTCGCCATAGCGCATCGAGGCGCTCACGTCGAGCACGAGGTGGCAAACGAAGTTCGTTTCCATCTCGAACTGCTTGATGAAATATTTGTCGCGCTTGAAGAACAGCCGCCAGTCGATGTGCCGCGGATCGTCGCCGCGCACGTACTCGCGATGCCCGGCGAATTCGACGGCGAATCCCGAGAGAGGCGATTTGTGCGCGCCGGCGAGGCCTCCCAAGACCAGCCCCTTAGGCTCGATGCGGCGTTCGGCCAGCCGCGACAAGACGGCCGGATCAAGGTAGCGGGTGAGAAGACTTATTGGCATGAAAAGGGAATTGAAAATTGAAAATTGAAAAATGAAAAATGAAAAATGTGTTGCGGCGGAGATCAATCTCGTCTGCGCTTTTTTTCTCGCGTGGTCACGAGCGAGCTTCCAATGATCTTGCACAACTGCTCGACCTCGTCCAGCAGCAGCGCCATTTTTTTAGGCAGCAACTCAGCACGAGCAATCAACCGGATCCAGTGCCGGGCCTCGCGAAGCTCTTTCAATACAATGTTCAGTTTGTGTGCGAAATCAGCGCGACTTTCTGCCGCACACGCCTCCTCATAATTTGGGCCAGCCGATGTTCCGCACCGCACGAACTGCCTGGCGATATGCGTCCAAGCATCGTTTCTGGAAGCGCATCGACGACTTTACCGACGCGAACTTCGAAGGTCAAAAGGCGATCAATCAGATCCTCGGGCGTCATTTCATCCGATCCGCTGAATTAAGGTCCACGAATATAAGCAATTTACATTTTTCATTTTACAATTTTGATTTTACATTTCCCTTGGATTAAGAGACCGGTTTTTCATACGCTCGATCCGAGCGCACCGCTTCCATCAGCATTTCGATGAGCTGTTCGCTGCCCACGTTGGCTGCTTGCGCCGCGTAGTTGCCGGCGATGCGGTGTCGCAGCGCCGGCTTCACGACGGCTTGCACATCGCCGATCGCGGCGTGATGTCGGCCGTAAAGGATGGCGCGGGCTTTGGCGCAGGTGACGAGGGTCAACAGGCCCCGCGGTCCCGCGCCCCAGCTCACCCAGCGATTGACAAATTCGGGCGCCTCGTCTGCCGAAGGTCGGGACGCGCGCACGAGCGCATGGGCGTATCCCAGCACCTGATCGCTCACGGGAACGCGAGCCACGAGCTCTTGCATCTCGACAAGCGCCGCCCCCGAGACGACCGGCTGGATATTTTCGGCCTGCGCCGAGGAAATTCGCCGCGCGATGTCCCATTCTTCGGCGGCGCTCGGATAATTGACGCGAATATACAACAAAAAACGATCGAGCTGGGCTTCGGGGAGCGGGTAAGTCCCCTCGTGTTCGAGAGGGTTCTGCGTCGCCAGCACGAAGAACGGGTCGGGCAGCTTGTGAATCGTTCCGCCGGCGCTGATCTGGCGCTCTTGCATCGCTTCGAGCATCGCCGCCTGCGTTTTCGGAGGCGTGCGGTTGATTTCATCGGCAAGAATCAGATTGGCGAACAAAGGGCCGGGAAGGAACTTGTACTCGCGCGCTCCGGTCGCCAGATTCTCTTGGATGATGTCGGTTCCCGTCACGTCGCTGGGCATGAGATCGGGAGTAAATTGCACGCGCTTGAATGAAAGATCGAGCGCGCGGGCCAGGCAACTGATGAGCAGCGTCTTGGCCAGTCCCGGTACGCCTTCCAATAGCGCATGCCCGCGGGCGCAGATCGCGACCAGAACTTGCTCGATGACGTCGTCCTGCCCGACGATTACCTTCGCCAGCTCTTCGCGCAGTTTCTTGTATGCTTTCGCGCAGTGCTCGACGGCGGCGACGTCATCGTAATCCGTATTGGAATTCATTGGAAACCAGGTGCTGGTGAATGGGATCGTTCAGCCGCCGGGCCGAGTCAGTCGATGCTTTCGAAATACTTCTGCAGCTTTTCTTCGTAGCTTTTGGGAGGCGGCCGCTGGGCTTTGGCGCGGATCGCCTTGCGAAGATCGGGAGGAAGCTTGGCAATCCAGGCCTCGTCGTTGTGCGGGCCCTCGCCGCCGGATGCCGCGTCGTGCGGCGGGCCGTCGGCTCGAGAATTGCTGCCGGAAGCACCGGAACGCCCGGCAAAGCTGGGCGGCCCCTGCTTGAGCTCGTCGTTGGGGCGCGATCGGCGGCGGCGTTCGCCCGGTCCGCGGGAAGCGCGAGCGGCGCGAGAATTTCCCCCGGAACTCGACTTCGACGTCTCGCTGCTTTCGCTCGCGGCAGGCGCGTCGGAAGTTGGCGCGTCGGAATCCGCCGCGTCGTCTTCCGCCGCGCGTTCGTCCGGCATCGGCAGGCCGTCGGATTCGATTCCCGAGTTGTCTTCCGCTCGCTCGGAAATGTCGTCGCCTCCGACGAGTGCCGCCGCACGGGACGCGGCTTGGCTGCCGGCAATCATTTTGGCCGTCGTCTCAGGCGAATTGGGAACGAATCGCGTGCCGAGATCCGTTTGGGCCGTTTTGCCGTCTTCGGCGCGGCGGCTGGCGCCTTTCGCAGCCGTGCCGGAGCCTCGTCTTTTCGACGCTGGGCCGGCGTGCTTGGACTCGCTCTTTTCCCGATGACCTGCCCCCTGCTCTTTTCCCGAGCCGGGTCCGGGTTCGTCGCCTTCGGCCGACGGATTGAGTTTTTGCGAGCCGCGGCTGAACGCTCCGGTCGACTGGGGCAGATCGTCGGCGGGAAGATTCGAGGCCAACTCCATCGCTTCGCGCAGCGGGCGATTGGCGATCTGCGATTGGCAGGAAATCTCTTCGGCCGCCTCGCCCGTGCCGCGCTGCGCCTGTGCAAAATCGCGCCGCGCCTGGTTGAGCGCTTGCGCGGCCTGTTGCTGCTGCAAATAGACTTGCGACTTGGCCGTCGGCATGCCTTCGGGAAGAACGTCATCGCGCGGGCTCAAGTCGGGCGGAGGGATCGGCGGCTCCGTCGGGTCTTCGGGTTGTTTCAACAAGTCGGCGCTGTGACGAAAGATCTCTTCAACCGCGTCCTGTTGTCTTTTCGCCAGGCTGCGGACCGCCTCGGCGATGGCCTTGTCGCGCTGGACGCGCTGCTGGCGCGCGTTGAGGCTGGCGGCGGCCCGATCGAAATCCTGCTGAGCCTGATTCTGCGCTCGCGACGCGCGGGTCGTGTCGTCGTCAGCATCATCGGGTTCACGATCTTTGGATTCCTCGGCGGCTTGGGTTTGTGCGTCGCGGAGCGCCGACAGCGCCGCCGGATCGACCGGCGCCGCGAGGTCGGCAAGCTCTTTCGCCTTCCGCGCTTGTTTAGCCAGTTGCTTGCGCTGTTCCTTCGCCAGCTTGTTGAGGTCCGATTTGATCTGCTCGCCGGCCTCTCGCAAAGACGTCTCGGTGTGGGCCTGGGCGGCCGCGGCCTTCTTTTTGTCGTCCGACTTGGCGTGCCTGTGAGCCTCGGCTGACGATTTTGCAGCCGTTTCGAGAGATGATTGAGGACCCAACCCGCTGGCAGCGGCGAGCGCGGCGGCGGCCAGGTCGCTCACTTTTTTCTGCGCCGCCCAATCGGCTTTATCGGCCGGCGCGGCGGCGGCCGCCTGGGCCTCGCGCGACGCGGCATCGACAGCCTGCTCCAGCGCCCTTCGGGCTTCGGCGCGTGCCGCGCCGGATCGGGCGCCATTGCCATCCAGCGCCGATTTCGCAGCCCGCGCCGCGGCGCGCGCGGCCGTTTGCAGGTTTTCAGTCAGCGGGTCCAATTCTCCCGCGGCACGCCGTTCTTGAGCGGCCTGGCGCTTTCCGGCCGTCTCTGCAAGCTTCTCGGCCCGATCGGCTACGGCCTGTTCGCGCGTAATCGTTT
>DATGKC010000549.1:0-10550 GCA_035294845.1 Planctomycetaceae bacterium
CGAAAAGACATGATCGGTGACGGGTTTCTTGTTGGCGTCGGCCGTCAGCTTGGCCAGATACGCGGCGATGCCGTCGGGATGCGAAAACTCGATCGTTTCGTTCTTGACCTCGTCATGGAATGCGATGACCAGGCCCCCATGCACGTACGAAATGTCTTCCAGGTGCTCGCGAATGATGCTGCCGTCGAAGTTCACCTTGCGGAAAATCGAATCGTCGGGACGAAAGTAGATCGTCGTCCCCCGGCCGCGAAAAGGGCGGGCCTTTTTGAGCGGTCCGGCCGCTTTGCCGCCTCTGAATTTCTGCGTCCACTCGAACCCGTCACGGTGCACCGTGGCGACCAGCTCGGCAGACAGAGCGTTGACCACCGAGGCCCCCACGCCGTGCAATCCGCCGCTGCGCGCGTAATTCTTGTTCGAAAACTTCCCGCCGGAATGCAGGGTGGTGAGAATGACTTCGAGCGCCGGGCGCTTGATTTTCGGGTGCAAGTCGACGGGAATTCCGCGGCCATTGTCGGCGACGGTCGCCGAGCAGCCGTCTTTGTGAAGCGTGACGACAATCTTGTTGGCCTCGCCGGCCAGGTATTCGTCGACCGAATTATCGAGGATCTCCCACAACAGGTGATGCAGGCCGCGCAAATCGACTCCGCCGATGTACATCGACGGTCGCTTGCGCACGGGCTCGAGCCCCTCCAGAACTTCGATGTCGCGGGCGGTATAGTCGCTCTTGGCGGCGGTAGGCATAACGTTATTTGCGATCCGTGATTCAGGTCGTGAGAAGCCAACTCACGTTGGCGATGTCAACTGCCGGCCCGTCAGTGCTTGGAAGCCCCGTTCTGACTTTCAAACTTCGTCCAATCGACCAGCTCGATCGGCGGCCGCTGGATTTTGGCAAAGCCGCTGCGATGGCTGGTGCGAACGCCCTTGCCGCCGCGGGATGTGACCTCGTACTTGACCTGGCCGAACACCATTTCCTTTTCGGCCGTGGTCTGGACATAGAGACAATCGCGCGGGTGGGTGAGCAGGGCGGCGCCCAGCACCTGGTCGTCGGGGGCCACGCGCATTCCGCGAACTCCTTTGCCGGCGCCCGAGAGCACAGGCACATCGGTCACCGCAAAATGAATGATGCGGGCTGCCGCCGTCGCCAGAAACATCGTTGTCGCCGCTCCGACCAGATCGACGAATACCACGCGGTCGCCCTCGGCCAGACGGCAGAACTTGCGCCCCACCTTGGTCGACGCCGCGCGAAACGGCCTGAGCGGAATCCGAAGGACCTGGCCTCGCGCCGTGGCGACCATCAGGAAGGGCGACGGGCTTTCTTCGCCTTTGACTTTTTTGTCTTCCGGAGTGAAGCGCGGATCGGTGGTCACGGCGGCGACCACCGAGGCTCCATCTCCCATGCGAAAATGCTTGGCCAGCGGCTCGCCGTAGCCGCTCGACGCGGGCACCTGGTCGATCCGAATCGTATAGGCGATCCCTTCGCTCGAAAACACGATGAGGTGGTCGAGGGTGCTGCCCGGGACCACGGCGAGCACTTCATCGCCTTCCCGGATGCGCGTGTGCTCGAGGCTCGTCAGCCTTCCCACGCGTTTGATCCATCCCTCGCGGGAGACGACGACATTGGTGTTTTCGCGCACGATGTAGGCTTCGGGGTCGAACTCGGCGACCTCGCCGGCCGAACCCAGACTCGTGCGACGCTTGTCGCCAAATGTCTCCGACAGCTCTTTCAGTTCGCTTTCGACGATCTTCCAAAGCCTTCTGTTGGAGCCGAGAATGGCCGTGATTTCGGCGGCTTCCTGCTTCTTTTCGCGCAGTTCCTTCAAAATGTCGGCGATTTCAAGTTGCGAGATGCGGTAGAGCTGCATCTCGAGAATGGCCATCGTCTGTTCTTCGTCGAGAGGAAACGCCTCCATCAGCCTTTGCGCCGCGTCCTGTTTTCCGCTGCTGGCGCGGATGATCTTCAGCGCCCGGTCGAGACCGTCGAAGACGATCTTGAACCCTTGCAGAATGTGAATCCGCCGCTGGAGCTGAGCCAGCAGAAACTCGAACCGCCGTCGCACCGTGTCGAAGCGGAAGTCGAGAAAGCAAAGCAGCATTTCGGTCAGGCTCATGCGCTTGGGGACCAAGGCGCCATGCTCGTCAGGAACCAGGCATGTGCTGTTGTACGCGAAGTTTTGTTCGAGAGACGTGTGCTTATACAGGTAGGCCATCACGGCATCGGCGTCGGCGCCGCTTTTCAACCTGAGCACGATCCGCAAGCCATGCGATTTATCTGAGAGATCGGCGACGTCCAAAAGCTGGGGCAGCTTGCGCGAGGCGACGATGTCGCCGATCTGGACGAGCAGAGGACCTGTTTCCACTCCGTAAGGGATCGAATAGATCACAAGGCGATCGAGAACTTCCTTCCGCTTTTCACGATCGAATTCCCACTCGGCCCGGACCTTGATCGACCCGCGGCCTTGCTCGTAGACCTGCCGCAGATCGCGGCGCTCGCTGATGATTCTGCCGCCCAAAGGAAAATCGGGGCCTTTGACGTGCTTCATGAGCTGGGCCACGCTGGCATCGCGGTCGTGGATCAGGTGAACGCAAGCGGCGATCACTTCCTGCAGGTTGTGCGGGGGAATTGAGGTCGCCATGCCGACGGCGATGCCCTGGGTTCCGTTCACGAGCAGGTTCGGGAACCGCGCGGGAAGCACAACGGGCTCTTCGAACGCGTTGTCGTAGGTGGGACGAATATCGACCGTCCGGAATTTGAGCTCGCTCATGAGCTGTTCGGCCAGAGGCATCAGCCGCGCCTCGGTATAGCGCGCCGCGGCCGGCGGCAAACCCATGATCGAGCCGAAATTCCCCCAGCCGAAGACCAGCGGATATCGCAGAGAAAAATCCTGGGCCATGCGGACGAGCGTCTCGTAGCAGGCCGCATCGCCGTGAGGATGGTATTTGCCGGTCGTGTCGCCGCAGATCCTCATGCACTTCACGCACTTGGCGTCGGCCGTCAAGCGCAGACCGTCGTACATGGCATAGAGAATGCGGCGCTGGACGGGCTTAAGCCCGTCGCGCACGTCGGGGAGCGCCCGCGACGTAATCACCGAAAGCGCGTAGTTGAGATACCTCTTTCGCGTCTCCTGGCTGATCGAGACGTACTCGATTCGGTCATTGCCGGCCTGGCGCGGCGCACGCAAAGCCTGGCCATTGGCGGGTTCATTTTCGTTGGGATTTGTCATGTCATTCGAGTCGCGCGCCGCGCCGATTTTACATTTGGAGCGACGATCGCGATGGAACTTCGGCGGACGAATTGCAGGCGGCCGTCGCGGCGAGCAGCCAGCGCGAAACTGTAGCGATTCTCCGGGGCGTTCTCAAGACGAGGATTGCTCCGCCGTTTCCGATCGTGCCGGCTCTGGCGCGCTGCATTCCGGTCGTAACAGCTTTAGCGACCGGTCGTTCGGAAAAACGCACAAGCAGGGCATGCGCCCCGCGAAATGACTCATCCGTGCCTTCGCTACCGGCCGACTTTTGAATCTGACCGGCACTGGATGTCGCCGGAAAATGGGCCGAAAGCCGGGAACTTGCTGGCTGCGGCCGCGAGCAGGCAGGAAGCCTGCTGATTCATGGCAACCCGTCGCCCAGGGAGGGTATTTGATGACACGCTCGCTCTTCACGTCGATTTTTGTCGCCCTCTCGCTGACGGCGCTTGCGGCCGCTCCGGTGAGTGCCGACAGTTGGTTCAAATTCAGCAGTTGGGGAAAGAAAAAAAACCAGGCGGCCGGCTCAGACGTTATCGTCGCGAGTAGCTCGCAATATGCCGACGATGATGGCGACGACGGTGACGACCCTTGCCAGTGCGACATGTGCCGGCGCGGACTCTGGAATAAGTGCCGGTTCAAGCTTCGCAGAGCGCAAATGGGTTACGGCTCGATGGGCACGTCCAGGTCGATGCCCATGCCTATGCCAGTGGGCTGCTACCCGTCGCTCAACTCGTCGCTCTACCCCTGTCCCCGCCCCGACGTGCCGGCCGAGGTCGGAACGACGATCATCACCAACGCAGCGTTCTATCCGCACGAAATGCTCCATGCCCATCGGTACCGGGCCCTCTATCCGCCGTATTATTACGAGGCCAAATGCGGCCTGACGTGCATTCCATTTTTTCCCAAGCCGTGCTTGAAAGGGACGCTGGTGACGGTGAAGTATCACACGTGCCTGCCGTGCGGTTACTCTCCCCCGTCCTGCTCAACGAAGTGCTGTTTCTCGAACACACAGTTCAAATAGGATCGGAACCTGCGGTTTCGGTCCCTGGTCTCTGATTTCAGGAAGACAAAGATGCAAGCTCGATTTTCGACGATCCAATGGGGCGCGCTGTGCGCCGGGTTATTCCTGATGTCAGGCCCCGTTTCCATCGCCTGCGCCGATGGCTGGTGGAAGTTCACAGGCAAGAACAGTGCGTCCAGCGATTGCCCCGAGGAGCTGCAGAATTGTCCCACGCCGCGGCGCGGCTGCAAGTTTTGTCGCGGCCGCGGTTGCCGATTTTGCCGCGGCAATGTCCTGGGCTGTTTCCTGCCGATGGACCCCAATTATTGCGATTTCCGCGACACCCGCATTTATTCGGCGCAGGGCTATAATGTCCCCGTGACGATTCCGCTGGCTCCTGTCGTTCGCGTCTTCAACTACGGCTGGGGCGTTCCCTCGGTTCGGTACTCTCAAGCGGGGCCGTACGCGGCCTGGTATCCCGATCGACCCTTCACGCAAACCGGCGGCAATCTTCCGGGGGGCCGCTATCCCATGGTCTACTACCCGACCGACACGACCCAGTTGGGAGCCTATTACAACTATGTTCCGACCTGGCAGCCGTGGCGGTAGTCCAGCCGATTACTGCAAGCTCCAACCGTAAGGCATTAGCTCAAGCGGTACATAGGGGCCCGCGCCAGCCGCATCGGTAAACGGATTCGTGTACGGTTTCGCGTCGACATCGAAATTGGTCGGGTCTGAGCCACTGAGCAGTCGGAAAGTGCTGGTCCCGATGCCCGGATAGAGGAACGTGTCGGATGCGCCGCCCGGTGTCGCCGGAGGCAACCCAAAGCGGCCGCCCAGGCGCTCGGCATTTCGCTCGCGGGCTGCGTTGAGGAACGGCCCCGGATCGGTGGCCCCGGTCGTGCGCGACTTGAACTGCGGCTCGGACGTATTGTACGACGCGACGTTTGTGCCATTGCCGGTCGCGTTCGCATTGTTGAAGGCGGTCGAATCGGTGAGATTGCCCGAGTACAAGAGATCCAACCGGGCGAGCGGGTCGGATTGGTAGCCGGTCGGCGCAAATTGGGTGGCGCTCCACGTTCCGCCGGTGACAGCCGGGGCGACGGTGGAGGTGAACGACGCGAAGTACACGTCGTCCCCGCGGTTGCCGTGGAAGATGTTGTTCGTGACCGTTGCGCCGACGCCGCCGCGAACGCCGCCGTTGAAGAACCCGCCGTCGTCGGTGAAGTCGGAACGTCCGCCGTCGCTGGTGCCGACTCGCATCACGAGGCCCGTCGTCGTGAACGTGCTGCCGATTCCGTTGCCTTCGATGTCGTTGTTGTTGAGGGTGAAGAACAGCACAGGCTTGGCGTTAAGGGCTCCGTCCGAGAGCAGCGCCGCGGTCGACAAAACGTCGGCCGTCTGCGTGGGCGAAGAGGTGTTGACGACGTAAACGCCTTCCAGATTGTTGCTCTTGATGACGTTGTTCTCAATGTCGACCGACAGCGCGCCCGAGAATGGGAAAGGCCCGCGATTGAGAATGTTGATGCCGCGCCCCGCGTTATTGCGGATATCATTGTTGGTGATCGTCACGTTGTAGCTTCCGCCGCCGCCATCCACGATCTGGATGCCGTCGCCGCCATCCGCGGTCGCGCTGACGGTGCCGTTATTCGTGATCGTGTTATGCGTGATGGTGTAATCATTGAACGTGGCGGCATTGATGTAAATGCCGCCCGTCGGGTTCGAGTCGATGAGGTTGAACCCAATTGAGGCCGTCCCGGCGCCATTGATCAAGATGCCGTGCGCGGCGTTGTGCTGAATAATGTTGCCGTTGCCGGCCGACGAGCCGATGACGAGCGCCGCGCTCGCGGCCGCCAGGTGAATGCCGTCGGCGCCGTTCAAGGTGATGGTGTTCCGATCCCAGGTGCCGGCGATTCCGCGCAGATCGAACGCCGAGCTCACGACCTCGGTCGTGACGATGCCGGCCGCCGAGTTATTGCTGATGAGGTTATGGATGATATCGACGCTCATGTTGGCGTCGGCTTCGACCTGCAAGGCCACGCCGTTGATGCCGTTGTTGGTGATCGTGTTGTTGTTGAGCGAGAAGCCGTTGACGATGCCGTCGAAGCTGTTTCGGGCGGTGATCGACACGCCGTTGCCCGTATTGTTCTCGATCAGGTTGTTGTTGACCGACACGGGGATGATATCGCCCATGTGGGCGACGTTATTGCGCTGAATGTTGATGCCGTCGCCCGTATTGTTTTCGATCGTATTGCCGTTACGAACGCCGGGAGACGGGAGCGTTCCGATCTGCAGGTTCTGCAACGACGTATTCTGATCGGCGAAGACCGTGATGCCGCCGCCGGCGTTGCCCGTAGTCGTGCCGATCAGGTTGCCGTCGATGATGCCGCCGGTGAAGCTGGCTGTCGCATTCGAGCTGACCGTGCTGCCGGTCGTGCGGATGTCGATTCCCTGGCCCAGGAACGTAGTGCTGGCGGGGTTCGCCGCCACCGTTCCCTGGATCGAGTTGCCGATGATGTTCGTCGAGCCGACGCCCAGGTCCTTGAGCTGGAAGGTGATTCCCGCACCCTGATTGCCGGTGATCGTGTTTCCCTGACCGGGACCGGCGCCGCCGATATTGATGTTGGTCGTTCCGGCAAAACCCATAGACTGTATGCCGAACCCGGAGTTGGCGTTGATCGTGTTCCCCTGCACCTCGGCGTTGAGCAAAGCGCCGGTGAGAACGCCGCCGGGAGCCAGGTTGGAGAAGTTGATTCCTGCGACCTGATTCTGCTGAATCGAGTTCTGGTCGATGATCAGGCGCCCCGCCGCGATCTGCGCCGCGTCGGTCGTCGAGATGTTGATGCCGCCGCCGTTCCCGATCGTCCCGTTGGCGGTGACCGCGTTCCGGTTGATCGTAAGGCCACCCGCGCCGATGCTCGAAGTTCCGGCCATTTCGACATTGATGCCGTTGCGGCCATTCGTCAGGACCGTGTTATTCACGATGTGGCTGTTCTGAAGCTGCGAGTTGCCGGCCATATTGACGTGAATGCCGTCGTGCGAGCCGCCGCCGGCGGCGCTCGCCACGAAGTTCGACGCCTCGGGCAGGCCGGGAACGAGCTGCAAAACGCCGCTCAGCGTCTGGCCGTTCGAGAACGCGGCATGAATCGTAGAGCCGGCCAATTGGTTGCCCAGAACAGAGTCGTCGGAGGCAATGGTCGTATCGACGTCGATGGCCCAGCGGAACGTCTTGCCGGGAGTGAAATTGTTGTACTTCATGTCGAGAATCGGCTGGTCGTTGGGGACGGTGAACGGCTTGCCGTTGCCGTTGACCAGAAACAGCCCCGTCGTCACGTCGGTCCCGCCCAGCGGCGCAAAAGGCACGTTGGCTTTAGGCGGCGCCGTATTAAAAAAGCGCCCGGTCAAAAAGAAAGGGGCCGTCGGGAAGGCGGTCGAGAGGTCGAAATTGAAATCAGTCAGGGCCGGCCCGCCGTTGGCTGAGGTGTTCGTCAGCGACCAGCCATTGGTGAACGTGTCGCCGTTGATGAAGAACAATACGGATGCGCCGCCGATGCCGTGAATCGTGTTGCCGACGACGTTCAGCGACGTGAGATTGTTTCCAGTCAAGGCGAACGATATGCCGTCGACCGGATTTCCGGTGAATGTGTTGTTGGTGATCGTCGCATTGGCCAAGGTATTGTCGCCGGCCGTCATCAGGAAGCCATTGATGCCGTTGGCGTTGATGGTGCTGTTGTTCAAAGTCAGGTTGAGCACGGCATTGTTCGTCAGCGTCACGTTCACGCCGTTCCTGCCGTTGTTGTTGGACGTGTCGGACTCCATGTCGACATTGAGCGGCACTGGGCCGGCGCTTGCCAACTGAATGCCGTCGAGGGCGCTGGCGTTGACGTTCACGCTCGAGATATTGCCATTGCCCGTCGCGCCCGTGATCACGATGCCATTGCCACCTGCATTGTTGATGTTGACATTATTGATATTGAAATCGGTGATGCCCGTCCCGGTAATGCCGTGCAGGGCGGGACGATTGATGTTGAAGCCTGAGACTTCGTTATGACTGGCCAATGTCACCGCGCTTCCGCCGGGGTTGATATTGGTAATGGTGGGGAATGGGCCGGGCGTAAAGCCCGGGAGCACGAACGTTCCCTGCAGCGCGGTGAACAAGTGCTGTATGCCATCGCCGAGCAACCGCTGGAAGTCGTTGAGCGTGATCCCCTGGTTCATGTTGTTCGACGTGCCATCGCCGCGACGCACGAAAATCACATCGACGTTGCTGGGCGTGCTCGTGGGGAGATGATTGAAGGGATGCTCGACCGAGCCGTCGCCCCCGGCGGGAGCGGTGTTGTTGACGTGATCGACGAAGATCGGAGTGCCGACCGGTCCACCCGACCCGCCCGTACCGCCGGCCCGCAATGCGAGCACAAAATCGTTCTCGACCTCCTGCTGCACGGCGACGCGGTATTGGCGCTCCATCTGCTGATAGAGGCGTGTCTGCATGGGAATTCGCTGCATGAACCGGGGCGCGTTGCCCGTGCCCAAATACCAGGTGGCCGCTGCCGTCACATTTGTGCCGAAGACGCGGTCGTGCGAAACGGCGACGGTCGCCCACAAGTCTTGTGTGATTAAGGCTTCCAGCCGGCCGCGAACGCCGTAGATGCCTCCGCCCGATTGCGGACCCTGGTAGTAATAGCCCCCCGCGTAGGCCCTCATGCCCAAGTCGCCAATGCCGGGCAGCGCTCCGCCGCTCTCGAAATCTCCGCCGCGCAGCGCGCTATTGGCGATCGTCGTCTGCCCCAGCCCGATGTTGTGGCCGATGAAAATGTCTTGGAAATTGAAAAACTGGGCCGTCACGTGGCGATTTTGATTGGTCGGGAAATAGACGTTCGCCCGGAAGTCGAGCAGGTTCCCCAACCATTCGACGCCGCCGCCGAGCTGGTCGTACTGCGTGATTCCGTTGTTGTCGTGATCCCACCAGAACCCGCCGCCCAGAATTCGCTGGTTGTCCGGATTCAGCCAGCGCACGCCGGCTCCCAGGTTGCCCGCGAAATTCCCCGAGTTATACGTGACATACCCGCGCGGGCTGGTCCAGAAAATCAGCTCATTCGGATCGACGATGATCGGTTGAAACGCGGCAAATGTCTGGTATCCGCGGAGATACCCCACTCCGTCGCCGGCGTCCGAGCGAAGCATGTAATTGCGGTTGTCGAAGATGCTGCGCGTATGGAGGTCGTCGGTCCCGGGTTCATCGTCATCTTCAGGATAACCCATCATCGAAGTCTGGCCGGGAGACGTAAACTGCTGCGCGACAGCCGGACCGGCAAGGGTCCAAGAGAGCAAGAGGGCGAGGCACAGGCTCACTCTAGCCGTGTTCATGTACTGCTCCAACCGGATCCCAGGAATGCATGCCTTGGTCGATTTCTTCAGACAGTTTGACGAATGCGCGAACGTTCACGGATACGCCGGTTTTCGCGCTTGTAGAAACTTTTCGGATTCAAGAGACTTTGCAGATCAGTGAAAATGGGAAAAATCGCTCGAGATTTCGGATTTTGTGGATTGTAGGGACGAGATGGCGGGAATGATTTGCCGATCGGCCGCCTGCATTCGCGCATGAATGCGGTGGATTGACCGACCGGACGCGAGCGCCAAAGGGGGCGCCAGCGAGGCCTTTGACTTTTTCGAGGTGGAATCGTGAGAGAAGGGGAGTTGAGGGCGGGCTATATGGCAGAGAACGTAAATTCCGTCAATAGCGAATGCCACAAAAACAGGAGGCCGCCCGCCCAAATCGGCAAATTGGGCATGTGCGTCACATGCGAAGCCGCCTCCGGCCCACTTGGGCGGCCGTTTCGTCTTCTCCCATCAAGGCTTGACCTATACTTGCCCAGTCCGATTTCGCACTGACCATTCATCCCAAGGGAGTGATTTCCATGTCGGCAGATCCCTGGAGCCGGCCCACGCTCAGCGACTTAAGACGGATCCTGGAAAGCATCGAGCCCTCTGACGAATCGCACAATCGCGAGGCCGAACGGATCGAGCTCTCGGTTCCCGCCGAGATCATTACCGCGCGGGGAAACGCCATTTCGGCCATGACGCGCGAAATCAGCCGCACCGGGATAGGGCTCGTGCACAAGGGGTCGGTCTCGCCGGGCGACGTGCGAGTCAAGCTCGCCAGCGACACGCGCGAGTTCGAATACAGCGTGCGGCTGGAGTGGTGCCAACCTTGCGAAGAGGGAATGTTTCTGTCGGGCGGCCGTTTTCTGGCCAAGCTGTCGTAGTTCCGGCGCGACGGACGCCGATTTCGCGCCGATCAGCGCCCC
>DATGKC010000550.1:0-3961 GCA_035294845.1 Planctomycetaceae bacterium
ATTGACCGTCACGGTAGCCCCTTCCCAGCCGTCGATATGGCCCCCCTCGGTCGTCTTTTCGGGAAACCGCATATAAGTTGGAAAAACGTAGTGCACGTCATCGACGCGGGCGCTGGGGGGCTGAATCACGTTGATTTTGAAATCGCGCGTGCGCGCGTCGCCGGCCGCAATGCGATACGTCAGGCTCTGCAGCAATCCGCGGCCGTTCTCCCCGTTGAGCACTCCGCCGAATCGCCATGGATTGCCCTCGATGCGCCGCATTTCAATCGGCTCATCGACGTACTTGTGGTCGGCAGTCGTGTAAAAGAGCTGCACGTGATCGGCGTCTTTTCCACGCACGTTGGCTTCCACCGTGACGCTGGCGCGAGCCGGCACGTCGCTGTCTTCGCCCGGCGCCACCTCGGTAATTGTCGTTTCGGTGGCCACCTCGATGGGCGCCGTGGGAAGCAACGCGCGCCTCACCGACGCGAACGGGTCCTTGGGTGAAAAAACAATATACAGCGCCGAAGCGACCACGATCGCCAACAGCGCATAGGCCACCCGCAACAGCGGCCTGTGATCGACGGCCTCTTCGACATTGATGTGCGACAGTTCAACCGCCGCACGCTTTTCCATGGCCTTCAAGACGATGGGGGCCGACTGCGCGTTCGCTTGCCGCACGTCGACGAAGTTCACCAGATTGCTCTTGAGATTGGGGTCGGACTGCTCGATGACGCGCGCGGCATACAGCGGGTGCACGCGGCGCAAGAGGGGCCACAGCACCTTCCGCGCCAAGGTTCCCAGCACGAAACTCGAGAGCACAGCGAGCAGCGCGACGCGCGCGCCATAGCCAAAGCCGCCGGAGATCACCCATTGGTCGAAGACGACAAACGCCAGAAGATAAGCTGTGACGGCGACGGCGAGCGCCGTCAAGGTCAGGAGAATGTCGGTCCTTTTGACCGTGGCGCGAGTTTTCTCCAACTGGTAATCGACATATTCCTCATAATCGACATAATGCGCCGCTTCAGGCGTGTGCGCGTCGCGGGTACCGGCCATCGATCAGGTCCTTCGAAACGAGCTCAGAACCGCCGCCGGCCGAACGTCCGATCCAGCCGGCACCCTCCCATCTTATCAATTATAGACGGTTGTGAGAAAAGGAAAGTTCATGAAATTCGCCGCGCTCAAACCAGCCCGTGCCGTTTCCGAAAAAACCATTCCAAACTGATGGCCAATACGAAGATCGCGAATACCGGCCAATTGTCCCACAGCAGAATCCGCCGCACGCGGGTGACCTCGACATTGAGCCCCAGGCGAGAAAGCCGCTTGAGATGGGCGTCGAGTTCTCCGGGCGGCACGGCCATCCCCCCGGTGATTTTGGAAATTTCCTCGAGAAGTGCGAAATCCGCCGCCGGATTGTGCAACTCCAGGTCCTGATCGTAGATGATAAATCGCGCTTCAGCGCCGGTGCCGATGGGCTGGCCGTCTTTGCTGGCTTCGACGTGCACGAGATAGTCCCCCGGGCGGCGTGTTTCGAGAAATCGCGATCGGTTCTCGGCTTCCGTGCGCTGCGGAGTAAGGGAATGCTTCTTGCCGTCCGGATCAGTAACTTCAATCTTGAACGTGGCATCGTCGATCGGCCGTTTCTCGGGGTCGCGGGCCCCCAAGGCCATCCCCAGCGCCTGGCCGACGCGAAGCCGACGGGAGTCGAGTTTGACCCAAACCGATTCGTCGCCTTGGATGTCTTTGTGGGCCAGCCACAGCACCGCCTGCTGCCAGAACCGCTGGTGTGCTTCGTGCTGGCCGGCCAGATACCACAGCCAGGTGCTGTCGCCGGCAAAGGCCATCGTCCGCCCGCGGCCGTAGTCTTCGGCGACCAAAAGGGGAATCGCCCCGCGAGCCCCCGCCGCCTCGGCGAGCACCAGCGCCCCATCTTTGAGCGCGCGGAACTTGTTCGCGCCGTTGAGCGGAGGCAGCGACTTCCACGCCGCCAGATTTTTGTCCCCCGAATCCAGCCGCATCACAAAGTGCGACAATCCCTGCGACGTGGGAATCATTTGCAGCGGCTGTTCGTAATGCAGCGTGGGATCGGGGTCGTCGCCGTTCTGGATTTCCGTGGGAAGCGTCACGACTGGCAGCAAATCGGCCAGCGGCGTCCGGGCGTATCCCCCCGGCCCGAAACTGTTCGTCCCTCCGAGCATGAGCAGCCCGGCGCCCTGCTCGACTTCCCGAGCCAACTTCTTCAACCCTTCCGGCGGGAACGTATTGGCGCGAACGCTGCCGATGATGTACACGTCGAATTTGCCCGGCTCAAACCAATCAAGCTCGATGTGCGGCCTGTCATCGCCCGGCGCGGTGCGAATGGCCTTGGCAACCAGGCGAATGTCGGGTGATTCGTCAATGCGCTTCAGAAACTTCATTTCGGCGCGATGCTCGCGGTCGAAATAGGCCACGCTGACGCCCCCTTTGAGCACGCTGATGAACGTCGTCAGCGAGTTGTTCGTCGTCTGCGGTTCTCCTTCCAAGGGCACGACTTCGAGCATCAGCTTGAATTCGCCCGGATCCTGGGCGACAAAGTTCAGCTCGACCGGAATCACCTCTTCGCTGCGTTTCGGTTTGATCTTAAGCGGCGGAGCGACCGCCCTCATCTTCCCCGAATTGCCCCCTTCGGCGGTCGTGGGGTCCTCCAGTAAGAGCCGCACCGTCAATTCCTGATCGGCCGCGCCGAAGGCGCGAATCTTGGCTCCCACGACAACCACGTTTTTGACGAAGACCGTCGGGCTGACTTCCAGGTCTTCGGCGATCAGGTCGAGCGCCGAGTCGGAGATTCCCGAAGTGCCGATGCCCACCGTGTCAACGCGAATCTGCTGCTCGGCCAGGCGATTGGCCGCCGAGCGCGGGTCAGCGTCGAAGGGGGAAAGGGCCCGCTGGGCGCCGTCGGAAAACAGCAGCACGCCGACGATTTTTTTATCAGGGAACAATTTGGGAATCCGATCGAGCAAATGGCCGATCGCCGTCTGGTCGCCGGGCGTCTCAGGCGAAAACTCATCGACCAAACTGACATCTTTGGCAAAATTGACCCGCTCGATCTTGATTTCCTGGCCGAGACCGTCCAGATCATTGTGCACTTCGTCGAGCATCTTGAGCACCGTCTCGCGACGCGTTGCGCCCGCGGGGCCATCTTTGACGCCCATGCTGCGGCTTTCGTCGGCGACAACGACAAACACCGATGCATGGCGATCGACTTCCGTGAACTCCAGCCAGGGCCGCAGCATGGCCAATGTCAGGATTGCCCACGTCAAAAGCCGCAGCGCCAAGAGCCAGTTGCGCTGCGCGGGGGGCAAATGCGCAATCCGCTGGCCGTAAGTTGTGACCACGACGACCAGTGAGACGCCGGCGGCGAGAATCACCCACGGCCAGGCCCAGATCGGGTCGAATTGAGGAATCATGTCGTTCTTGATTCTAGCCGATCGGCCATTGTCCGGGGGAGCCAAAGCGCACCATCGGGCCAAACTGCCCAACCTCGAGGCTGAATCTGGCGAACGGTGAGCATATCAGCAGATTTCCCGGCGCGGCCTTCAGCGGCAACTCAAGCGAATCAAAAAAGGACAACTGACCGCGGATTTCGCGGATACGCGCGGATAAACACGACGACGGTCAATTCGCACATCCGCGCGTATCCGCAATGCAAACAGTTCATATTTGCGCGCTACGCGAATAATTTCATGCGGCGAGTTCCAAAAGTTGTGGACGGCGGGACCACTGCGGCCCGGCTGGGGAACCGGCAACCTGAAAGGTTGCCAGCCCATAGCCGGGGGTCGAGCTAAGCGAAGACCCCCGGAGAGAGCCCGTCGATCAAGCAGCACCCCGACAGGGCAACGCCGTTAAGGACTTTGACGAAATGGGTACCCTCGTCCATCGACGAAATTGCCCGGTTTTCCAGGGCTTTCTTATATCACCATATTTTCACAGTACCCAAGGCTCA
>DATGKC010000551.1:0-6954 GCA_035294845.1 Planctomycetaceae bacterium
ATGCTGCTCGTCCGATGCCACCGGGCACAATAGTCTAGCACGTCGCCCGGCCTTTGAGAATCAAGCGGCGTCGGCCCAGGCCCACGGCCGGTTTCCGGTATGGGCAATTTGCCGTTCGTGACGGATTCACCGCATATTGCCGTGCAATTTTGTCGGGCTTGAATCAAAATCGGCGGAAAGGCTATTCTCGGGTTCACAATGCACTCGTCGCCTGCCTGTTTACAGTGAGGAGCTTCAATGCCGTCGCTTCGTTTCGCGATTTTTGTCGTGCCGGTGATTTTCGTGCTGGCCCTCTTCGCCGGTTGCAGTGACGAGTCGGCTCCCGCAAAGAAGCCTGACGCCGAGCCCGCGCTGAAACCAAAGAAGGCCGACCTGCCCGAGCTTCCGGACGGCGCCGGCGAAATGGACGCCGACGCGCCCCGGGAGCTGACGCCGACCAAATCGGGATTATATTACCGCATCCTCCGCAAATCCGACGGCCCGAAGCCGACGCGGGCCGACACCGTGGTGGCCAATTACAAGGGCTGGCTCGACGATGGCCAGCAGTTCGACAGCTCGTACGACGGACACAAGCCAATCGAGCTCCCATTGAGCCGCTTCGTCCGCGGCTGGACTGAGGGGCTGCAATTGATTGGTCAGGGCGGGATGATCGAACTGGAGGTTCCCTATGAACTCGGTTACGGTTTCCAGGGACGACCGCCAAAAATTCCACCGTTTGCCACTTTGCATTTCATCGTCGAACTGGTCGAAGTGAAGTGAGCATGGGCAATTGGGGACCACGGGAAATTTGCGGGTTAGGGAGAGACTGACCCGAGCCCGCTCTTCGGTCAAAAGTGACAGGTGGTTTGAGTTCACCTTGATCTAGACGGCGGAAGGAAACAGAAGGCACGCCGAACCTTTCAAGTAAGTAATCGCATTGCGACGCGCGATCGCCGATAAGATCCAGGGATGGTGACCGATGAACAAGCGAATGCTCGCAATTTGTGCCGTCATTGTTTCGGCGATCGCTTTATGCGCGCCTGATCGAGCTTTTGCCCGAGGCGGAGGAGGACATGGTGGCGGGGGCGGCGGACATTTTGGCGGCTACGGCGGCGGATTCCACGGCTACGGCGGCGGCTGGGGCGGACGAGGTTACGGCTGGGGCTACCGCGGCTACGGCTGGGGATATCCTTACGGCTATGGCCTGGGGCTCGGATTTGGGCTCGGTCTGGGATACGGCTATTACGGCGGCTGGGGTTATGGATATCCCGGCTATGGCTATGGCGGTTACGGTTATCCGGGCTATGGATACGGATATGGTGGATATCCCGGTTACGGCTACGATGGATACCCGGCCTATGCGCCGGGCAGTAGCGATGGGTATGAATCGGGCACGTACGCGCCGAATCCGAATGACGATCGCCGTTCACAGCCGGTTCCCCCTGAACCGGGGACGACAAGCAGGGCCTCCCAGCGCGCATCGTTGATTCTGGCGACCGACTCAACAGCCGATGCCGAATCGAAGAGCGCGCCGGAGTCCGGAACTGCCGCGGCGCCAAGCGCTGGCTGGAACGAAGAGGGTGCGGCCGCTTTCAAGGCGGCCGATTATCCCAAAGCCGTCTATGATTGGCGGCACGCCTCGGTCGACGCTCCGCACGATCCATTGACCATGATGCTGTTGGCTCAAGGATTGCTCGCCATCGGAAAATTCGACGAGGCCGCCGGCGCGACTCAGGCTGCGATGCGGCTGTTGCCAAGCGACGAGTGGAACGTCGTCGTCAGAAGCTATCAGGCCCTGTACGGAAATGCTCGCGACTACACCGAGCAGCTTCGAGCGCTGGAAAGGGCCATCCGCGAGAAGCCCGCCAAACCAGGATTGAGATTCCTGGCCGGATTCCATTACGGGTATCTCGGGTATCCTCAACAGGCGATCAACCAGCTCGATGCCACGCTCAAACTGGCGCCGCGCGACGAATTGGCAAGGCAGCTTCGCAATGAGATGCGCGAAAGGGTCAAAAACTCCGCCGCTTCGACCGCGCCGCAGAAGCTCCGCTGAAAATCGCGGCCGCTACTCGACGTAGAGAAATTCGTTCGCGTTTAAGAGCGCATGGCAGAAATCGGTGATGGCGGCGGCCAGAGTTACGTCGAGGAACTTTGGGAACCCGCGCGGCAAAAGCAGCGGCCGATCGGGCCGGCGGTCAGATTCGAACAGCGCTTGTTGGCGGGCGATGAAACTCTCGGCCGCGGCCGACTCGCCGTCAGTGGCTCTGCGGCTGAAGGCCAATAGATAGGCCGACTGAATCAACGGGCGCAGCTCGGCGTGCGGATTGTCGCTGAGCAGCCTTCCGGCAAAGGCCTGCGCAAATTCGAGAACCAGATCGCTATTGAGCAGCATCAAGGCTTGCGGAGCGACGGTGGTCTGCGAGCGGCGGGCGCAACTTTCGTGCATGTCGGGAAGATCGAAGGCTTCCAGCAAGGGGTAGGGAAGATTGCGCTTGGCGTGAATGTAGACCGAGCGGCGAAAACGATCAGCGCGGTGGGATGAAACCTTCCATGCCTCGCGTTTGCTGAAATCGGGGGGAAGCGCGGGATAGACGCTCGGCCCATAGACGCTCGTTTCGCGCAGACCGGCGACCGAAAGCAGCGAGTCGCGAACACTCTCTGCAGTGAGGCGCTGCCGGTCGAAATGCCAATAAAGTCTATTGGCCGGATCGACTTCATCGCCGTGCGGCCTTTCATCTCCGGCGCTGCGCCGATCTGTCGACTGGCGATAGGCGCTCGACGTGAGAATCAACCGATGAAGCGACTTGAGGCTCCAGTCGCGGATGAATTCGGAGGAGAGCCAATCGAGAAGCTCCGGATGAGAAGGAGGCGGCGTCTGTGTGCCGAAATCGTTCGCGTTGTCGACCAGGCCCCGTCCGAAATGCCCTTGCCAAATGCGATTGACGATAACGCGCGGCACGAGCGGATTCTCGGGCCGAGTCAACCAGCGGGCCAGAGCCGAACGACGGCCCGACGTGTGCAGTCGCGGCGACACGACGGGCGATTCGGCGTTGCTGAACGAGATGACCGAGAGAAAACCGGGTGAGACTTCTTCGAGAGGCTTGTTGTAGCTCCCCGCGGCCAATAAATGCGTGGGGGGAGGGACCTGCTCCAGTTCGCCGACGATCATCCCGGCGACCTCCGCGGGCGGCTGCGGCCTCTTGCGCTCCCATTCGGCGAGGTGTGTTCGCAATTCGGCACGCCGCTTTTTCTGGTCGTCCGAGAGAATTGCGGCCACGGTCTCTTCTTTGATGTCCATCTGGCGCTCCGACCAGAAAGCAAGCTGTCGCTGGTAGGCCGTGCGGTTTTCCGGCGCGGCGTCGATCGCATCGAGAACGACCGACGGAAATTTCATTCGCCGCTCGCCCGACGCCTTCACGCGGGCCGGCAGCTCAAGCTGGTGCAGCTCTTCGCGGAGAGCGGCCGTTTGTTCCAGCCAAACTGCGAGCTCATCCTGGTACAGGGCGAGCTGATCGGGCGTCCCGATCGGCGATTTGTCGTTGCGGACGATTCCCGAAAAGAACGCCTGAAGCCGGTAAAAATCCCGCTGGGGAAGCGGGTCGAACTTGTGATCGTGACATTGGGCACATCCGATCGAGACTCCCAGAAACACCGCGCCCACATTGGCCGTCAGATCGTTGAGCGAGTCCTGCCGCGCCAGCAAGATGTTCGACGCATTGCTTTCGTCGGGCCAGAGAAGCGTGTAACCCGTGGCGAGAACCGCCTCGGGATCATCAGGAAACAACTCATCGCCGGCGAGCTGTTCTTCCACGAATCGGTCGTACGGAACGTCGTCATTGAACGCACGGATGACGTAGTCGCGGTATTTCCAGGCCAGGGGCCGCAATGGGTCGGCGTTATACCCGGCCGTCTCGGCATAGCGCACGACATCAAGCCAATGCCGCCCCCAATGCTCGCCGTAGTGCGGGCTGGCCAGCAGGCTATCGATCAATCGTTCGTAAGCATCCGGCGCTTCGTCGGCGAGAAATTCATCGATCTCGTCGGGAGTCGGCGGCAAGCCGAGCAGATCGAACTTGGCGCGGCGGAGAAGATCGCGCTTTGGGGCCGGGGGGGAAAAAGAAAGCCCCTCGCGTTCGAGACGCGCCAAAAGAAAGGCGTCGATCGGATTTCGGACCAGGGCCGAGTCGCAAGCCGCGGGAATGTTCGGACGCTCGACCGGCCGGAACGCCCAATGCGTCTGGTCGCCGCGCGGCGTCTGGTCGCCGGCGGGCGAGCGCTCGGCAAACAGGGCCATTGCGGCAATCGCGGCACACACTCGCCCGATGCGAGCCGCGAAACGTGTATTTGCCGGCTGTCGAATGGCGAGCGTGTTCATCGGCTTGAAAATATTATAACCCCCTGCGCGGCCCAACGCGACTTGACCTCGCTGGCCGACAGCCGTACAACGAGATGCAGCACATCCAGCCGAATTCGCATCAATTCCATTTCAAGGGGTCAAGATCATGTCCGAAACATCGGGACGCGGCACCGCGGACTTCGACAAAAGCAAGCTGCGAACGGTGCACCTGGTCCCGCTCACCGCATTCGACGCCTCGGGCAAACTGGCGCTTGGCGCGCAGGCCCGGCACATCGAGCGGATGTACGCCGCGGGAATTCGCGTTTTTTTGCCGGGAGCGGGGACGAGCGAATTTCACAGCCTGTCGGCGGACGAAATTGTCGAGCAGGTCAAAATCACGCGCACGGCCTCGGGCGCCGATGCGCAGATCTTCGCGCCGCTCGGATTGCAGATGAAGCACGCGGTCGAGGTGGGCCTGCGCTCGCTGGAAGCGGGCGCCACGGGCGTCATGTTCATGCCTTTTGCGCATCCCTATCTCAGCAACTCGGGCGCGAGGGACTATTATCGGCAAGTCATTGATCGCTTGCGCTGCCCGACGCTCTTGTATAAGAAGAGCCCGATTCCCAGCGACGAGCTGCTGCTGGAATTGGCCGGTGACAGACACGTCGTGGGAGTCAAGTATGCCGAAAACAACCTGCCGGACTTTCGCAAGGTGGTGTTGGAAGACCGCGGGCGCATCGAATGGCTCTGCGGATCGGCCGAGCGGTTTGCTCCTTACTATATGCTGGCGGGAGCCGCCGGCTATACGACCGGGGCGGGCAATGTCTGCCCGCACCTGACGCTGGCGATGCACGCCGCGTTTGCCGCGGGCGAATTCGCCGAAGGCATGCGTTGGCAGAAGCTGCTCCTGCCGATCGAAGAATTTCGGGCCCGTGAGGCCGACAGTTATAACATCAGCATGCTCAAACATGCTCTGCAGCGGTTGGGCGAAGATTTCGGCGCGCCGCGTGCACCACAGCGGCAGCTCACCGCGCACGACAAGAGCGTTATTGACGACCTCTTGGCGCCCATTCTCGCCGCCGAGCGCGAACTGGCACACGAAGCCGAGACGCTCGGTTTGACGAGCAAGGCGTAGGGTCGAGCGTGCCGCGCAAATGGTCAGGTTAGTGGGCGAATTCGGGCTACGGTGTCGCCGCCGCGTCTCCGTATGAGCGGCGAACCGCCGTCTCCAGTCCGCCGTGAGCGCGAAGATACTCGCCCAGCCGGCCCCATTCGGCGATGAATTCGGCCTCGGCTCCGTCCGAGCTTGAATAGCGGCCGACCTGCCAGCGAACGAGTTCTTGAAGCCGCTCGGCCAATCGCTGCTTCGCCTGGCGGTAATGGGACTCGGCGGCGCCCGGCGTTAGCCTGAGCGCAACGGCAATTTCGGACATCGGCATGTCTTCGCAGAGCCGGCCGTACAGCACGCGGAAGCAGTCTCCTTTCCCGGCCTGATTGTATTCGGTGAGCAGCCCTTCCACGGTCTGCTGCAAAATATCTTCGGCCCAGGCGGCATAGAATGCGTCCGACGATTCCTGCGACGCATCTTCCGGATCCAAGCCGCTGACATCGAGGTATCGTTCGAGCTGATCGGCATTCTCACGCACGGCACGGTCGCGTCCCGTCGCGACGCGAATTCGGTTGGCCAGCACTTTGCGCACGACCGCGCAGATCAAAGTTCGCAGTCGGGCCGAGCGGTTGGTCGACCAGCGCGCCAGCAAATTATTTTTGACGATGGCTTCGAGAGTCTCCGAGGCCACGTCTTCGGCGTCCTCGGCCTTCAGATTGCCGCGTTGTCGCGCGAAACGGCACACCGGCCCCCAATAATCCCGCAGGAACTCGCGCCAATCGGCGTCCGCGCCGCCGTCGGCCAACCGTTCGATCAGCGTGTGTCGAGTCTGGGGAAAAGCCATGGACCAATCATGGATGCGTGGCCAAGAAGATCGCGAACAATCGCGCGATGCCAATCCACCGAAAGACTTCTCGTCGGCGGATTCCCTACGGCCTATTGTCGGATGACGCCTACGAACAGTCAAGTAGACTGATTTGACGCGCCAAATTGACAGTACGAAACACGAAGAAAAATTGGCCATTCGTGCATCGCCCGATCAAGCTTGAACGGCCGCCTGAGGCGGGAGCTTCCACAGGCGGATCGTGCGGTCTTCGCCTCCGGAAAGAAAGAGTTTGCCGTCTGCCATGAACCTCACCTCGCTCACGATTCCCTCGTGCCCTTCTACGGTGTAAATCTCTTCGCCGCTGTCGATATCCCACACATGAACCAGGCCGTCGGCGCCCCCCGAAAGCGCTTGCCGGCCGTCGGGCGAAATCGCCACACAGGCCGGCGTCGCGCTGTGGTGAGGCATCGTGCGGATCAACTCGCCTTTCGCGAGATCCCAAAGACAAAGGACCTTCTCGTAGCCGCCGGATAAGAGGCGATTGCCGTCGGGGGAAATCGCCAGGCACATCACAACGGCCGAATGCCCCATCAGCCGGCCGACGACCTTCGCCGATTCGAGGTCCCAGATCAGAATCACATGATCGTTGCCCGCCGAAATGATGCGATCGCCTTGGGGGGGAATGACCACGTCTCGCACCCA
>DATGKC010000552.1:0-3266 GCA_035294845.1 Planctomycetaceae bacterium
GGAGCCTTCGCCAAACAACGTGGCCAGTGGCCCGCGGCAGAGTCCCGAGACCAAATTCGCAATTTGCAATTTTCAATGGCCAATTTGCAATTCCCTGGCCTCGCCAGACGCCGTGCGGATCGATCCTGTCTCCGGAAACGATTTGATCGTCGTCACTGTCGTTTTCTGCTGCTCGAACTCAGAACCATCCGCAGCCTTGACGAACATGTCGAGCGTCTGCTCGACGCTCGACAGAATCGGCAGCCCGGTGCGGCGATCGACAAGGCAGCTTCCGAACGACTGGCCGCCGCGGATGATTAGTCCCACGTCGCCGATTGCCGGCTGCGGAGCGTGCGGCGATGGGAAAATCGTCCCCAGGACGTCGATCTCGGCCGTCTCGGAATTCAACCGGCGGAGCGTGTACTTCGTGCTCGTGCGCACAGGAACGGGAAGCGAGATTTGCCTGTCGCGCGTCCACGCATCTCCTTCGCGGATCATCATCGCCGGCAGCAGGCCGACGCTGTCATCGACGAAATTGGCAATGGCCTCGGTCGGCGGCGAGGCTGCCGCCGCGAACATCTGCCGCCTTTGTTCCGTGGCAACGTCCTTCCAGCAGCGGTTGAAGAAATCGTCGAAGCCGACCAGCTCGACGAATTGATTGTCGCTGCTGAGCCAAAAGGCAAAGCCATTGTCTTTGAGCCCCTCGAAGCCCCGCGCGGCCGGAGAGATCGGTCCGGCCGGAGCATTGGAATCGTATTCGACTCGGGGAACTCCGGGCAGCTCTTGAGCGAAGCGAATGCGATCGTACTTGACCTTGAGCCGCTTTTGACCCCGGTGGGAATCGTCTTCCGGTCGAAGCGGCTCGGGCTGGCGGAGCTCTTCGACGGTGATCGAAAGCAGCATTTCGAGCGTCGAGCGGCTGATGCCCAAACCCTGCGGCGAAGGCTGCCGCAGCGTCTGTTCGACCGTTTTCATCAGCGGAAAGCGGTCGCCGACCTTAATGCCGAGCTGAGATGGGGGCGCCGGCGCGGCCGGCGCAGCGGCCGGCGGAGCGACAGCAGCAGCCTCGCCCGCCGCGGCGACTGCCTCTTCCTCCGGCTCGCCATCAGCCTGAGCGCCAGGCCAGCCGCACCCGGAAACCGAGAGAAGGCAAGCGACAATTGCACACCAGGCCAAAGCGCAGATTCGCCGATCCATCGGGAGACTCTCCTCAAGCGGGCAGAAAGGGGGCGGCAGAATAGCAGCCAACGGCCAAACGAGGCAATATGCCTTGTGCGGATCGCCTCGCCGGATGACCTGTTTCATCCCGTTTCATTCGACGAGCAGGTTGGAAACACTTCCCCACCGTGGCGTAGGTTTCCCCGTTACCGCGCGCAAACTGTTCTTGTCGCCAGTGGCCAGGCGAAAATCACTGAATTGCGCGGTTGCCGAAAACAGGACGGCCTCGCCCGGATCAATTGCAACAATGTCGGAGTTGCGTCACGCGCGCGAGAAACTCGCTGCTATCCTCCGGAAGCCGCGACCAGTCCATGCGCTCGGCCATCTTGTCGCGAAGGATCCCGACTGCGTTCGCATTCGGCTCCAACAGGTTGAGGGCGGCGTTGCCTACCGGGAAGAACGCCTTCCCCATCGAATGGGCGTAGTTCAACGCCACGTGTCCCGGATCGACCATCTGCTGACGTCCTATTTTGATCGCTTCGTTTGCTAATTCACCGGCGTTTGGCCAACGATCCGCTGCCACGAACCGCTTGCTCGGACTTCCCGTCAGCAATGCGATCGCAAAGGCATTCGCCTGCTGCTCCTCGGTGTCGCGCCCGGATTCCTCTACATGTTCGTCAAGGAGCACGCCATCTTCGGGAATGTGACCCAGAGCAATATGCCCCAATTCGTGCGCGAGGATAAACAGCAGCCACGCTGTGTGCTTCTCCCGGCGACAAAGGACGATGGCGGCGCGCCCGCGGACCTTGGCTGCGAAGCCATCCGGCCGCCTCGCATTCCTGGGGAAATGGTCGACATGCAACACCGAAACGCCCGCCGACCAGCAGTAATCGGCCAACTCTCCCAGCCCGACCCAAGCCGCGCCGCCATCGAGAATTTGTTGTCGGATTTCTTCGGCGTCGCTGGTTAGCGGCACCGGCGGAGTCGATATCGTTTCGGCCGCCAGTTGCGCAGCGCGTGTCGCCATGATGCGCGACAGCGCCAGTTCGTCTTCGCTGACGCTTTCGCGCTTCTTGTATTTGCAGATGCCGAAGTCCCGAAGTTTGAGCGGCGCCGCCTCGTCCTGCAGCGATGCCAGGTCCAATCCCAAATGCCGGGAAAGCAGCATGAGACCCTGGGCGTAGCCGGCCGCATTGGCGGCAATTTCGTCCTCCCACCAGCTCGGCAAAGCCGTCTCACGCACGAAGCGGCGAGTCAGTCCGACGGAGCTGAGTCTGTGGTAAAGCGCCTTCATTGGGTTCGGCTGAGGCACGTCGGACTCTCTCCAAGGTTCAGATTCGTCAGCTTGAGTCGGCTCGCCAGCGGGCAACGCGACAACGTAAGCCTATTCGGTGGCGTCGCGCGAGTCCAGCATCGCTTCAGCGGCCTGCATCTCTCGTCCGTTGCCGCTCACGCCGACACGTACTCGAAACAAATCAACTCCAGGTCCTCGCGCTTAAGCCTTGGAAGTGCTGCCGCGACCGCGCGATCCTTCCCGAAATTTTCGGCCAGGTCGGCGATCTCGGCGACGAGGGCCGCGTCGTCCTTGGATTCCCGCCAGGCGTCGTGAGCGGCCTTCAGTTTGGCGTGGAGCGCCCGCCCCATCGGCTGACCGAGGAAAGTGATGCACGTTTTTACTTGGTCGCGGTCCGCGGATCGGCGGCGAATCGTGTCCTTCAGTTCCTCGGCAAGCGTCTGCTGGATGGGATCGACCGCAGCCGGCACGGCGGCTTTCGCCTCGACGGCTCGGTCGGCGGCAAGAATCTGCTCGATCACCTTCTCCTGAAGCACGAAAACATCCTGATCGCCAATATACCGCGGCTCATCCGGCAGGCAGGCGATCAAACGGGCGATCTCGAAACGGTTCTCTCCGATTTCATGCGTGCGGGCGTCGATGTACCGCCAGAAATGACGCCGCCCCATGCCATCCGCGCGCGGGGCCTGGAAATAGAAGAAAATCCCGCTGCACTTTTCACGGCGCAGGCCCGAGTGGATGCCGTTCGGCAAGGATGTAAGCGTCTCGGCGCCGTCCCGATTGAGCAGGTCTTTGAGGGCCTTGAGCAGCATTTCGGGACCGGCGAGCTCCGCCC
>DATGKC010000553.1:0-3078 GCA_035294845.1 Planctomycetaceae bacterium
GAGACGTTCACGATCAAGGGCTACTCACCATCGAAAAAGCGATGGATCATGATTTATCACGCGGGACTCGGTCTCGCGGGATATTATGTCCTGTCGGGCGAGGCGCCCGATGTCGTCGAAATCCGGCTTCGGCCGGCCGCCACGTTCGTGGGCCGCGTCGTCGATGCCAACGGGCAGCCGATAGGGCTTGCGAGTATCAACGGCAGCGTCGCCGAACCTGGCGTCGATGGGCTTTCGCACGATGGCGTGGGGGCGATCCCTCGTAATGTGGAGGGCGGCAGCATCCAAACCGATGAGGAGGGGAGGTTTAAGCTGCGCGGGGTCATTCCCGGCTTGAAATACACAGCCACTGCCGGGTTTCCGACTGCGCCCAACGGTCGCATCGTGATCTTCACAGGCGCGATCGCGGAGCCAGGTGAAACCAAAGACCTCGGCGACCTCGTGCCGATTCCTCTCAAACTTGACACGAAGTGAAACGTGTCGCTCGCAGCCTGGTCACTCTCTCAATCCAACGCTTGCGAGTGCTTGCGTGCGGGCCGAGCGGGTTTCGGACAAGGCTCGCCTGTGGCTATCTGGACTCCGGCAAGCCGATCAAGATATACGGCTCGTGAAAACGGTCTTCGAATTTGGCGCGGTCCACGCGCCAGACTTCTACGTCTTTGTGCAACACGGCCACGGCGTCGTTGTTCATTCGCGCGAGCGCGTACTGCCAGCGCCACTCGTCGGTCGATCCGCGTGCCTCCAGCAAGAGAAAGACCTCCGGGTCGGTCCCCAGCACGATGGCGAACATGGCCCCGTCGAGCAACTCGGGATTGGTGCTTTTATAGCGGTAGATGGGTTGCGGGAGCAGGCGAAGCGACTGGCGCTCTCCGGTTTCGTTGCGGCGGTAATCGGTCATCGCGGCTGAAAAGCCGCCGGCCAATGTTCGCATTTGCTGCAAGCGGCGAACCGTCGTCTCCGCGGGCTTGGGCGAATCGGGCACATCGCGAAAGGCGACGCCGGCTTTCGGGGGCTGCCAAACGACCGCACCATCGCGTTGTGCCTCGACACCCGCAAGCGATAGTGAGTGCATTTCGGCGGTGAACCCCCACGCCGGTTTGAAGGCCTTGTAAAGCGACATCACCACTTCCGGCCGCCCGTTCTGCGTCCAGACGAAGACATCACCGTAGAGCCGCCCCGTGCCGGGATTCGTCCATCGTAAAACAGGCTTGGGCTCGAGCTGGAGTTCGCTGGCGTGACCGCGGCCTTTCCAGAGTTTCCAATTCGGAAGCTCAGCCTCGATCAGGCGAAGCGTCTCTTCGCTTTCTTCGTTGTCGCGAGACTTCTGGCTATCCGATTCTTTGCTTGGCGCCTCTTTCGGATCGGCGGTGGCGGCTTGCACCAGGCTGAAACAAATGACCGCCGCGGAGAACAATGCGATGCGACCGGCTCGTGCAGGCAACATGATTCGACCTCGATGCAGTGTTCTTGAGCACTGTGTATCGCTCGACTCGCCGGAATTTCAGAGCGCGGTTGAGGGTTTCTGAACTCTGGCGAGTTCTGCTACGGCGCATTCAGCTACAGAGATTGTCAGACGAGTTGTCTCGGATGTCAAGCGTTTTGCTCTCATTTACGGCGATGGGATCAGTTCGCAGGACCTGATGCAGTCGCCATGACTGGCACGATTACGAGCCGCGTTCAATTTTCACGAGCACCCGTTCGATCCGTTGGTTTTCGAGAGCGACGACTTCAAACGACAGATCGTGCCAGGTCGTTCGTTCGCCGATCGCGGGGAGGTGGCCGAGTTGATCGACCACCAGGCCCCCCACCGAGCTCACGTGCCGCGGGGCGCTGTTCGCGAGATGGTAGCGGCCCAGCCGTTCCAGCAAGTCGGCGATGCTCACCGATCCATCGACCAGCCAGCTCGTCGCGTCGCGCGCCACGATCTGCTGCTCGACGCGCTCGTGGTGCTCGGTGAGCAACTCGCCGACCAGCTCTTCGATCACGTCTTCCAGCGTCACCATCCCGCGCGTGGCGCCGTACTCGTCGACGACGACCGCAAGCTGGTTCCGCTGTTCCTGAAACCGGACGAGCAACTGGTCGAGGCGCATCGTGTCGGGAACGGTGAGGGCCGGCCGAACGAGTTTTCGCAAGTCGAGTTTCCAGCCCAGGTAATGCTGACGCAGCACGTCCTTGAGATGGACGAATCCGATGATGTGGTCGAGGTCTCCTTCATAAACCGGCAGCCGCGAGAACCCGGCCATTGCCAGCACTCCCAGCAGCTCTTCCTGAGGCGTCTCGACGTCGACGGCATCGATATCGATGCGGGGCTTCATGATCTGCCGGACCGTGCGGTCGCCGAGCTGCAGGGCCTCGAACGCCAGCTTCTGCTCGACCGGGTCGACGATGCCTTCCGCCGTCCCCATTTCAATCAGATGGCGGATTTCTTGCAGCGAGATGCCCGGGACTTGCGCCTGTCGCACGCCGAATACGAGCGCCGCCTTGTCGGTCGCCTTCCCCAGGCACCAGACGATGGGTTGAGCCACCCGCGACAATAGATCGAGCGGCCGCGCCGCCATGCACGCCAGCGCTGCCGGCTTATGGACCGACAGCCGCTTGGGCAGCAGCTCGCCAAGCATCAGCGAGCAAAAAGAGAGCAGTGCGGCAACGAACGCGAGCGCGATCTCGAAGCGCCATGCCGAGATCACGCCGATGGGGTTGTTCGCCAAGCGTTGCTCGATCTCTTCGACGATTGCGGCCCCGGCCAAAACGGCGGCAAACGTCCCTGCCAGAGAAATGGCCACCTGCACGGCCGGTAAAAAGCGCTTGGGATCCTGAGCCAAATCGAGGGCGAGGCGCGCCTTGAGATTCCCCGCGTCGGCCCATTGCCGCAGCCGGCCGCGGTTCGCCGAGATCACGGCGATCTCAGAACCCGACAAGAAGCCGTTCACCACGATCAGCAGCAAAACGACCAGTATTTCCCAGACGAAGAGCGATTGCATGGGCATGTTCCTTGTCTGCCGCACCCGCCGTCATGGCAGAATGACTCGCAGGACAACCGGCCAGTGTAGCGATCGGCGGGGCGAAATTCGAAGAAAT
>DATGKC010000554.1:0-5320 GCA_035294845.1 Planctomycetaceae bacterium
CTATCCGCGCGTATCCGCGAAATCCGCGGTCATTTTGTCTTTTTTGATCGCTTGGTTGCAGCCTTCGGCCACGTTGCTTTGTTCCCACGTGCTGCTTTTTTGCATCACGGCCCTGGACGCCGCGACCTTTGGGCTCAATTATCCAACGCCATTGACCGCAGACACTTGGAGTTTGCCGGCGAACGCGAACCGGGCTGGCACCTTTTTTGCCGTCTGTCACGAACGCGCTGACTCCCTTCAATCACCTGCATCGTCACATCGCTTTCACGGAATTTGCCAGTGAACCTTCGCCAGATCGTCGAGCTGACGGGAATTATTTCGGCGCACAGTTTCAATCTGATCGAAGCGCGCGGGCGCATCCCCCGTGCGGCGCTCGCGCGTTACGGCGAATATTCCGAGGCTCGAGCTCGCTTATGGTCGACGGCCCTGGAGGAGCTGCCTCGACAAGTTACGCGGGCCTCTCCCCGCGAGCGTCCTTTGGTTTGGGGCCGGGCCGAAGGCATGCTCATCGACGTGCTCGCCGGTGGATTGGTGGCTCGCGTGTGGGGGGCGGTCTTGACTTCTTGCGATCGGGCGAGGCGCACCATCGCCGCCGAGAAGCTGGCGCGCAGCGCACTTTCGCGCCAGTTGCAGGCGCAGTGCAAGGTCTTGGAGCTGATGGTCGCGGGGCCACATTTGACGCTCGATCGCGCGGCCGGCCTCGATCGGCTCCGCCGGAAGATCGAACGCTGGACCGATCTTTGGCTCGGGCACCTGGTCGGCCGGTTTGCCTTGACCGACTTCGCGTTCGACCTGGAGCGGGCTCTCGACTTCGGCCAGGAGCAACTCGGGGAAAGCTGGGAACCTCGCCGCCAAAACGTGTGGCAACTTTATTTCATCTGCCTCCATTCGGCGTTTCCCGGCATCCCGCTGCCCGGCGGAGAACATGACGCCCTGCGAAATGACCTGTTTCGATCGATCTTGGCCTGTTTTCCGCGAGAATTGTTTCTTGACGATGGCCGCTTGAAATCTATCCGCCTTCAGCGGCTGATGAATGGCGCGTCCCGGCCTGAGGGACCTCCCGCGCGTTCGCACGCGGCGCTCGATCGCCGGCGCGGTTGGCAGCCGGGCCGGTGGCGAAAATGAGTTCTCTCTTTCTTCGATCAAGTTGCGCTTTTTGCAGTTGACGCCGCCGCGGCGCCGCCTATACGATGGATTCTGCTACGGTGCCGTGCTCAGACGTGAGCCGGCAGAACAAGTTAAGCCGCAAGTAGGCAGGGTTGGTCTTGCCGAACCCGGGGGTTCCTTTGGAAAGGAGGTGGTTCAGTATATGTTATCTTGTACCAACCAGAGGTGGACTGCCTGACCGCAGTTGACGGGCTGCAAGTCGAATCGCCCTCGGGGCCGCAAAGGCCGCGGCGGTGAATCAGTCAGGCAGCCAAAAAACCGTCTCTGGATTCGGAGAGGGTAACCGTTTCTCCGTTCCAGGACTTGTTCAGTGGTCTCGGCGTGTTGCCGAGTATCTACGGCAGCAATGCCCGAGTTGCCTTGGTCGTGATGGTTTCCAAATGTCGTCCCGGCATCGCCAGAAAGAGACTGAGTTAAACCAGGCCGCCTTCTGCGGCTTTTGGTGTGAGTCTTATTTTTGGTTCTCCTTTACGGGGTGTCGGGGCCCGACGAAGAGAGTGGAAACTTAACTCTCGCCAGACAAGCTGAATTCTCCAGGCCCTGAAATCCCCGTGATTTCAGGGCCTTTTTTTGTTGAGTTGCATCGAATGATGAGATCCCACGGGCGGCGGCCCGTGGGCTTGATGAAACCATGAACCCTCTTGCGAGCCCAACATGATTGTCGTGATGAAACCTTTCGCCACCCAGGACATGATCGACCGCATGACCCAGCGCGTCGAAGACCTGGGAATGAAGCCCCATGTGATTGTCGGCGTCGAACGCACGGTCATCGCCGCCACCGGTCCTGAGCGCAACGGCGTCCAGGCAGACCTCGAAGCCTGCGAAGAAGTGGAGAAAGTCATGCCCATTCTGGCTCCCTACAAAATCGCCAGCCGCGAAGCCCGGCCGGAACCCACGGTCGTCACAGCCGGCAGCCTCACTGTCGGCGGAGGCGAAATCGGCGTGATTGCCGGTCCCTGCTCGGTCGAAAGCGAAGAACAAATCATGCAGGTGGCCGCGCAAGTGAAAAAGGCGGGGGCCACGGCCCTGCGCGGCGGCGCTTTCAAGCCGCGCACAAGTCCCTATGCCTTTCAGGGCATGAAAGAGGCGGGGCTGGAGCTTCTGGCCGCAGCCCGCGAAGCCACGGGTCTGGCGGTGGTGACCGAGGTCATGACTCCTCACCACGTCGAGCTTGTCTCGCGGTATGCCGACGTCTTGCAGATCGGCGCCCGGAACATGCAGAACTATCATCTGTTGCAGGCGGTGGGAGAGACGCGAAAAGCCGTGCTGCTCAAGCGCGGTCCGTCGGCCACGATCGAAGAGTTCCTGCTTGCCGCCGAGTATATTCTCGACCAGGGGAACCAGCAGGTGATTCTTTGCGAACGCGGCATCCGCACGTTCGAAGCGCACACGCGCTTCACCCTTCCCCTGGCGACGGTCCCCTTCTTGCGAGACAAGACGCACCTGCCGATCGTGGTCGATCCCAGCCACGGGACGGGGATCGCCGCTCTGGTTCCCTCGATGGCCGCCGCGTCGATCGCCGCGGGCGCCGACGGCCTGATTATTGAAGTCCATCCCAATCCGTCGAAGGCCGTCAGCGACGGGGCCCAAACCTTGACCCCTGCCGCCTTCGAAGCAACTATGGAGATGTGCCGGAAGATCGCCGAGGTCGTGGGCAAGACGATGTAGTTTCGCGGGGGCTCCTCATTTTCGCATGGCCGTCAACGCCACACCGCAATACAAGAAAGCCGAAGAAGAGTACCGCCGCGCGCAGACAGTCGAAGAGCAAATCGGGTGTCTCGAAAAAATGCTCGTGCTGCTTCCCAAGCACAAAGCCTCGGAGAAAGTCCAGTCGGATCTGAAGACGCGGCTCAAGGATGCGCGCGGCGAGCTGGCGGCCGAAAAGGCCGCGCCGAAAAAAGGAAAGACTTACCGGTTCCCCAGGCAGGGGGCCGGGCAGATCGTCGTTCTGGGCGGGCCCAACGCGGGCAAGAGCCGGCTTTTGGCCGAGCTGACCAGCGCCAAACCCGAAGTCGCTCCGTACCCCTTCACGACTCGCGAGCCGCATCCCGGGATGATGCCCTGGGAAGACGTTTCGGTCGAGCTCATCGACACGCCGCCCGTTACCGACACGTTTTTCGAAAGCTACCTGCAGAATATCGTCCGCTCGGCCGATGCCGTGTTGTTGTGCTTCGACGGCAGCTCGGACGACGCCCCCGACCAGACCGCCGACGTGATCCGCCAATTCGAGCAGCGCAAGACGATTTTGTCGCGGGAATCGGGGTTCCTCGAAGACGACCTCACGCAAGTTTGCGTCAAGACGCTCTTGGTGCCGACGCGAGCCGATGATGCCAGCCGGGGCGATCGAGTCGCCTATTTTGAAGAGATGTTTCCGGGGCGATTCGATTCGCAGCCGGTCGAATTCAATCGGCCCGAATCAGTTGCTGCGCTGCGCGACCGGATTTACAAGTTGCTCAATGTAATTCGCGTTTACACCAAGGCCCCCGGAAAACCGGCCGACTACAAGTCGCCCTACACGATTCCCGCGGGGGGAACGGTCGAAGACCTGGCGGAAAAAATCCATAAGGACCTCGCCGCCGGCCTCGCGCACGCCCGCATCTGGGGTTCAGGAGTCCACGACGGGCAAAGCGTGGGAAGAGAGCACGTTCTGGCCGATAAAGACCTGGTGGAGCTGCACGCGGGGTAGTCGACTGCCGCGGATTGCGTTCGCATCAAGTTTCACTTATACTTCGTTAGTTGCCCTGATACTCGCCGGTTCGTCCGAGGCAATTGATGCCGCTCCCCGAATCTTCCTCGACTGCACTTGCGCCGCTGCACCCGCGGCTCGGTCGCCGCGCGGCGCTACAGGCCGGCGCGATCGGTCTGGTCGGGTTGGGGATGAACCACCTTGAGGCCCTGCGCGCAGCCACGGCGGCTGAATCGACCCGGCTGCCGAACGCCGCCGGCAAGGCCAACGCCGCAATCTATATCTTCCTTTCCGGCGGCCTTGCGCAGCACGACAGCTTCGACATGAAGCCCGAGGCTCCTGCCGAAATCCGGGGAGAGTTCAATCCCATCGCGACGAATACTCCCGGGCTTTTGATCTGCGAACATCTGCCTCGGCTGGCTCAGCGAAGCCACCTTTGGGCGGTGTGCCGATCGCTCACGCATCCTTCGAACGACCACTCCGGCGGCCACCACATCATGCTCACCGGGCAGACGCCCCTGCCCCCGGGCTTCAACCCCAGCGTTCCCATGCCCAGCGACTGGCCGTCGATTGCGTCGGTCGCCGGGGCGGTAACGGCGCCCCGCAACAACTTGCCGCCGGCGGTCGTCTTGCCCGAAAAACTGATTCACTATTCGCGACGAGTCATTCCCGGCCAATTCGGGGGAATGATGGGAGCGCGCCACGATCCGTGGTTCATCGAGGCCTCGGCCTACAATTCGCTGGGCTACGGCGCGTATCCCGAGTACGAGTTCGATCACCAGGAACGCGCCAACATGCCGCGGCGCACGGCATTCGAGGCGCCGAATCTCACGCTGCCGGAAGGTTTTGGAAGCGCGCGCTTGACGAATCGACTGGAGCTGCTCAATTCGATTGATCGGCAGCGGGCCGATCTCGAACGCTTCGCCTCGATCGAACAGTTCGACCGCCACCGGCAGGGCGCCATTGCATTGCTCACAGAAAAACGAATCCGCGAGGCAATCGACGTTACGAGCGCTCCTCCGGCGGTTCAAGAGCGCTACGGCCGGAATTCATTCGGCTGGTCGCTGCTCATGGCCCGCCGCCTGGTCGAAGCGGGCGTCAATCTCGTGCAAGTCAACCTGGGAAATAACGAAACCTGGGATACGCACGGCGAAGCCTTCCCTCACTTGAAAGACTTGCTCCTGCCGCCGACCGACAAGGCGCTGTCGGCGTTGCTCGACGACCTCAAGGAGAGCGGCCTTCTTGATTCGACGCTGATCGTGATGGCCGGCGAATTCGGGCGCACGCCGAAAATCACCCACTTGCCGCAACACTATAAGCTTCCCGGCCGCGACCATTGGGGCGCCGTGCAAACCGTGTTCTTCGCGGGCGGCGGGGTGCGCGGGGGAACTGTGGTCGGCTCGTCCGATAAGATCGGCGCCTTTCCGGCCACCCATCGCCAGACTCCCGAAAACATGGCAGCCACGA
>DATGKC010000555.1:0-3251 GCA_035294845.1 Planctomycetaceae bacterium
AATTGGAAGTGCCGTCGAGCGGGTCGATAATCCATCGGTAATCGGCTCCGGCGGGAGAGGAAGACAACCCTTCCTCGCCGAGAAATCCGTGATCGGGAAACCTTTCATGCAGAATGCGATAGATCGCCTCTTGCGAGGCGAGGTCGGCTTCTGTCACCAGATCGGCCGGTCCCTTTTCGCTGACCGTGAATTTTCCAGCCCACTCTTGCAGAATCTGTCCGGCGACGTGCGCCGCTGCGACGGCAACGCTCAAGAATTCGGCGTCGGAGCTGCTCATCGGTCGCGTGTCTCCGTACATTTGGCTGATCCCAAAGCCCAACCGAATGACTGCCGGACTATGGTCCATAGAGTGCCGCCCGATGCACGCCCAGCGGCGAATTCACCCCCGGCAGCGAACTCATCGAAGCGATGTAACTTAACAGACGCACGTCTGAATCCGGGCTTTCGATGAGCAGCCGCTGGTGAAGCGAGCCGGGATTCGGGTTGGTCCGCAGCTCATGCAGGTAATTGAGCAGCACTTGACGCGTATCGGGCGATCCGTGCAGCATGTAATGCACCCAGGCCCACGATTCACGATAGTCGGGCCGCTTCATATGTTCCACCTTCTCGAGGCTTTCCAGCCGATCCAAATCGGGACGCCAGCCGTTCTGCACCGCCATGGCCAGGCTCTGGGCGTGCTCGAGGTTGACGTGTCCGGGAGTGCCGCCGGCGACTTCGAAGTATTCGGCCAGTCCCTCATCGAGCCAGAGCGGCACGCTCTCGAGGCTCGCGTGCAGAAGTCCGTGCGTGAATTCATGCCGCAGGTCCTCCTGGATGCGATCACCCCACCAGGTATAGACCGCCAATTCCCGCCCGGGCGTCTGAATGAAATACGCCCGGCGCGGAGGATATCCGGGAAATGTCGCCTTGAGGTACTGCGTATATTCCAGCTCGTTCGAGAACAGGTAGACCGTGACGGCCTTGGTGCCCAAAGGAATTTCCAATCGCTCCGAAACCTGCCGCCGCAGCGCCTTGAGATCGGCAATCAGTGGATGGTCGCTGGGAAGCTTGATGTCGCTGACAATGACGAGCTGGTCGGACCGAATCGAATTGGCCGCCGGCAGTGCGATCCTTGCCGGCCGCGCCGCCGCGCACGAGATGCTCAGCGCGGGCAAAAGCGCGAACACCGCGACAATGGCGGCCCGCCGCGCGAGAGGCATTGGCCGGTCGCGGCCCAATTCAGGGGCCAATCGTCGGTGAATTGATAATGGGGTGAGCATTTACGAAATGACTCTCCCGCGTCGCTGGTTCGTTTTCTGCTTCACAAGAGAAATGTGTGCGATGCGGCGCCACCAGGATTTCCATCCCCCTGCAAACCCCCGGCCGAGATACAGTTTGAGGAAACGCAAGCGGTCTGAGCGGCTGGCGACGCCGTGCGCCATGGCGCTGACGTTGATTCGCGCGAGATTCTGCGCGGCTCGCCGCGCGGGCAACCGCCGCCACTTCCGCATCCCTTCCAAGTCGAGCAGATAGACGCGCGGATCGTCGTGGCGTTCCGACACCATCAGGTTCTGAAATTTCAGGTCGCGATGCTCGAACCCCGATTCGTGCAGGAGCCGCAACTGGACTGCCAATCGGCCTGAGTGCCGCCTCAGCCAGTCGCGCTGCGCCAGAGGCGTCATTTGAGGCCAAATGCGGGCGCAGTATTCCCTAACATTCAACGCCTCGCGAACTACCTCGGTCAAAAGGTAGCCGTTTTCAAAGTGCGATTCGTTCTGCTCGACGAACATCAGCGGGCGCGGCGTGTCGATGCCCCGCCGCAGCAGCGCGTGCCCGAATTCCCAGGCGCGTCGCACCGGCGACATTCGAAATCGCGACAGCCAATGCGATCGTCGTTCGAGCCGGCGAACGCATTTGAGAACGGCGCGACTGGCGCCGTTCTTGCCGTGGGGAAAGGCAATTTCCGCCACGCGGTGTTTCGGCGTCTGTTTGTGCCAGCAGAGCACGCCATCGCTCAATCGGCGCTCGGGGTCGTCTCGCATCGCTTCGAGCTCGGCAACATCCAGCGTTGCCAATCCGCGGCAATCGCCGCAGAGTCGGCCCAGCTTTTTGACGTGCCGGTTGCCCCGCTTCCATGCGCGATCGGCCCGCTGCCAGCCTCGAACGGCCGCGGCCGTGAGCGACTTCTCGAGCACCGCAATTTCGGCGCGCTCGGCACGAAATTGTCGTAGTCCAATGGTGAATTCGGCTTGAGACGTTGGCGGAGGCGGTTCCGGCGCGCAGAGCTCGCGCCAGTAGGCGCGGTGGAACCGCAACCGATCGGTACGGGTCGACCGCCCGGCGAAGAATTGATGCAGCAGCGACAGATTTTTCAAGCGCCGCCGGGACGTGAGCGATCTATGGAAATGCACCTTGTGCAAGTCGATGAGCCATAGCAGCGGCGTTCCGTCTTGGTCCAGGCGCACCAGGATATTGGCGGCATGAAAATCGACTTGCTCGACGCCCGCCCGATGGACCCGGGCCGCCAGGTTTCCAAGCGAAGCTGCCAGCCGTTGCCGAAGTGCGCTCTCGCGGCCGATGGAGGCCCTTCCGCCAGAGGCTTCTCGCGCAACGGCAAGCTCGCTGGCGACGAACTGATCGAGCGGCACCGCACCTGGAATTTCACGACTGATCAAAAAGCTGTCTCGCACGACTCCGCCGCGGCGCGCCATGCCGACGGCTGCCACGTCGAACGTGGGCAGCCCCAGCCGCGCAATCTGGCGGGCTGCGCGCCATTCCAATTCGGCCTTGCTCGGACGCACGAGGTTTTGCAGAAACGCACGCGCCCCGGCGATGCGAAAATGCTTGATATAGAAGTTGCCGCCAGGCAGCGAGAGGCGGCAGACCGTGCGATGCGGTCCGTGCTTGACGACTTCGACGAATGGGCCGATCGCAAATCCATCGGAATGAATATCGATGGCCGACAACAACGAATCGACCAGCTCGGCGCGGATTGTCCATTCGATTCCGTTGCTTTCGATTACGACGAATTCGTGGCCCCCGGGCGCAGTTTGTCCGCCGGCGCGATTCCTCTCGACGGACAGCGCTCGGCCGCTCATGGCTGCTTGGCTCCCGAATTTCGAAAAAGCGTTACGATGAAAGACGCCAGGCGCGGCTTACGGCGATCGTGAAGCATTCGGCCGGCTGCTCGGAGCCGGCTCGCGGAACGAGTCGAACAGGCCGTGGAACAGTTGATCGGCGATCGACCGGCTGACGAGCTCACCGCGTCCTGC
>DATGKC010000556.1:0-13769 GCA_035294845.1 Planctomycetaceae bacterium
GGCTTGGGCCTCCGGCGATTGCCGGGCAATCAGGTCTTCCGTGACCATCTGTTCCTGCGACATGCACATGATGTCGCTGATTTCGCCGTCTGCGCGAAGGCCAATTTGCCGTCCCGGCTACGCCGGGGCGTGAACGGTTACACGGCGACGACACGATTCGGCTCAAAGTCGCCCAGTCTCAAGCTCTGTTCGAATTGCCGGGAGTCGAACAGGTCAATGATTACGGCCGCTACCAGGAGTTGCGACTCACCAAGGGGGCCGACCCGCGCGGCCTGTTGCAGCTTGTGCTTTCGCGCACGTCGCTCGATCATTTCGAGCGAACTCGCCCGTCATTGCATGATATCTTTGTTCGCATCGCCGGTCCGGTGAACGGAAATGCGGGGAGCAACGGCCATGCGTAAAATCTTCGTCATTGCACGCCGCGAATACCTGGCGATGGTGACCAGCAAAGGATTCATTTTCGGCGTGGCGCTCGTGCCCATTTTGATGGTCGGCGGCGGTTTCGTTCCCAGACTTTTGGAAAAGAGCGTCGACCTGGGCGATAAACGCATCGTCGTGCTCGACCGATCGGGGACTCTGTATGAACCACTGGCGGCGGCCATTGAGGCGCGCAACGCCACGGCCACGACCGATCCGCAAAGCGGCCGCCAAACCAGCGCGCGATACGTCGTCGAGCGCGCACCAGATAAGGGAATCACCGATGATCTGCGGCTGGCTCTTTCCAACCGCATCCGATCGCACGAGATTTACGCTTTCATCGAGATTCCCGATCCAAGAGACCCGGGGGCCGGGGCGCCGGCCTTTTATTCCGAGAGCTCGGCCCTTTCGGAAGTCAGGCAATGGCTGGAGCGCACGCTGAACGAAATTGTGTGCCAGCAGAGGTTTCAGGCGGCCGGGGTCGAGCCGCAGGTCGTGGCGATGGCTTCGGCGCCGGTCGCGCTGGAGGGGCGCGGGCTCTTCGAGCGGGACGAGAGCGGCCGGATTCGGGCGGCCGATCCGATCAATCAGATGGTCGCCGTCTTTCTGCCGTCGGGCATCATGATGCTGATGTTCATGGTCGTGTACATCGCCTTTCTGCCGATGCTCGAATGCGTGCTCGAAGAAAAACAGCACCGGATCGCCGAAGTGCTGCTGGGCTCGGTCAATTCCATGCAATTGATGAGCGGCAAGCTGATGGGAAACGTGGCCGGGTCGCTGACGACCATTTCATTCTACCTGGCCGGCGGAATCGCCATCGCCTGGTACAACAACGCGATCGATCGGGTGCCCTGGCATATCGTCCCCTGGTTTGTTGCTTTTCAGATTCTGGCTGTCTTGATGTACAGCGCCCTGGTGATGGCCCTCTCGGCAGCCGCCAGCAACTTGCAGGAGGCGCAAGGGTATCTGTTCATCGTGTTGATCCCGCTGATGCTGCCCATGTTCGCCTGGATCAACGTGGTCCGCGAGCCGAATGGAGTCTTCGCCACCTGGTTTTCGTTCGTCGTTCCTGCGACTCCCATGCTGATGGTCCTGCGGATGGCGGCAGCCGACGTTCCGCTCTGGCAGCCGGTCTTGGGAATCGCACTGGTTCTGCTTTTGACGTTGGTCGCGCTCTTTGCCGCGTCTCGCGTGTTTCGCATCGGCATGCTGGCGCAGGGGAAGGCGCCCAAGGTCGGCGAGCTCATGCGCTGGGTTGTGGCGGGCTGACGAACCGAGCGCTTCAGCGGCTTTCGAATGCCAGGGCCGCGGCGCGCAATTGGGGAATCGATCGGCGGTGCTCGCATTGCACGTAGTGGCTGCGGCCGCCGTCGGCAACCGTCCGAACCAGAATGGTCTTCCAGGGGCGGTAATAATATTGCGGATGGCTCTTGGGCTGCTCGACGCGCGGGTCGCCCTCCAGGCTCAACAGATCGAAAACAGCCGTCGTGAAGTCAGCGATCTTGCGCCCCTCTTGATGCGCCACGTTACGGGCCATCGCCAGGGCTTTCAGGTAGACCTCAGGTCCCATGACGGCGGTGCCAAAGTTGCACATCACGCCCCGCTCAAGGTTTTCGACGCTCTTGCAGAACGCGAGAAAATCGCGGTAGCTGGCGCCGCCCAGTGCGGCGCCGTCGCAGTTGGGATGCTCGTGCAAGATGTCATAGCCGATGCCGATGTGAACTGTGACCGGCACTTTGAGCCGGTAGGCCTGGGCCAGGACGCTCAATTCCTTATTCGGAAAGCTTCCTTCGAGAATCGCCTTTCCCAGCGATTCGCCGTAACCAAGCCCGTCGGCGTAGCCCTTGGCGATCGTTTCGTTCATGCGGCCCGTTTCGCGCCATAGCCCGAACTCCCCCGATCGAACGTACCTGGGCACGCTTTCGCACGTCGCGCCGATCAGCGCCAGCTCCCAATCGTGGATAGGTCCGGAGCCATTCAAGGCAATGTGCGTGAGCAGCCCCCGCTCCATCAGGTCGATCAAATGCCGCGCCACGCCCGCGCGGATTACATGTCCACCGGCCATAAAAATGATCGAGGCCCCCTTCTCGCGCGCCTTGACCAGCTCTTCGCCAAGTTGCCCAATGACCGGATCGAGCGGCTCGTCGAGAGGCTCATCGAGAGACAACTGGTGCGCCAAAGTGACGTCATGAACCCGCTCGGCCAGCGGCTTAATAATCAATTTCGACCGGTCGAACAGCTCGTAAGGCATTGTCTTTGGAGACGACTCTCAACAAAAAAACGCGGACCCACGGCTCGTTGATTGCAAATCGTAGGGGAATCTCTGAGAATTGGCGAGCGAAAACAACAATTCCTCAAGGAGTCTCTTTGTGCGACGAGTCCATTTCATTGCGATTGCGGCCATCCTCAATGTGCTCTATTGGACGGCATTGCCGGCCGCCGAAATCGGGAAAAAGGCCGAAGTCCGCCGCGTCCCCTGGACGACTTCCAAAGTCGTCGGCACCCCCGATCCGCCGCCTCCCTACCGTACGCAACAGGTCTTTCCAAGTTTGAAGTTCAATGAGCCGCTGACGATGACGGCGATTCCCGGTTCCAACCGGCTGTTGGTTCTGGAGCGGCACGGCAAGCTGTATACGTTCGAGAATTCGCCGTCGGTTCGAGAAGCCGACTTGTTTCTCGACGTGGGCAAAGCCACTTACGGTGCAGCGTTTCATCCCCAGTTTCAGAAGAACGGCTTCGTTTACGTCACGTATGTCGTCGACGACAAGGAGACGCTTCCCAAGGGAAGTCGTATCTCGCGATTTCAAGTTGGCAAGGAACATCCCTGGCACTGCGACCGGAGCACCGAGAAGATCATTTTGGAATGGCCTTCGGGGGGCCACAATGCGGGTTGCCTCGGATTCGGCAAAGACGGCTGTTTATACCTCTCGTGCGGCGATGGCAGCGGCATTGCCGACGAGCTTCAAACAGGCCAGGACGTGGGCGACCTCTTGGCCTCGATCGTTCGCATCGACGTCGATCACCCCGATCCGGGCCAAGCCTACGGAATTCCCAAAGATAATCCGTTCGTCAAGTTGCCCGGCGCCCGGCCCGAAATCTGGGCCTATGGCTTAAGGCAGGTTTGGAAATTCAGTTTCGATCGCCAGACAGGCGATCTCTGGGCAGGCGAAGTCGGACAAGACCTTTGGGAGTCGGTCTATAAGATCGAAAAAGGGGGCAACTACGGCTGGAGCGTGAGCGAAGGCTCGCACCCGTTTCGTCCCGATCGCAAGCTCGGCCCCACGCCGATTCTTAAACCGCTTCTGGAGCACCCGCATTCCGATTTCCGTTCGCTAACTGGCGGGTACGTCTACCGCGGCTCGAAGTACAAAGAACTGGCAGGCGCCTATGTCTATGGCGATTACGACACGGGCAAAATCGCGGCCCTGCGTTACGATGGCAAAAACGTCACCACGCAGCAAGAGCTGGTCGACACGCCGTTTCGCATCATCACATTCTGCGAAGACCAGGCCGGCGAATTGTTTTTCGTCGACTTCATGAATGGAACGATTCATCAACTCGTTCCCGCGCCGAAGACGGACGCCCTTCCCCCTTTTCCTCGAAAGCTGAGCGAAACGGGTCTTTTCGCATCGACCAAAGACCACACGCCCGCTGCCGGGCTCATTCCCTATTCGGTGAATGCCGAGCTGTGGTCTGACCACGCCGTGAAAGAGCGATTTCTCGCCTTGCCGGGAACGACGCAGATTGAGTTCGATACGGTCGAATATCCACAGCCGGCCCCCGGCGCCCCGCGCGGCTGGCGATTTCCCGATGGCACCGTCGTCGTCAAGACGTTTGCGATGGAAATGGAACGTGGGAACCCAGCCAGCCGCCGCAGGCTTGAAACGCGCATCTTGCATTTCGAGCAGCTCGCCGGCACCGAAGAGGTGGGAGATCAGGTTTGGCGGGGCTACACGTACGTGTGGAACGACGATCAGACCGATGCGGAGCTGCTGCAAGCGCAGGGGGCCGACCGCCAGCTCACGATTCGCGATCCCGATGCGCCCGGCGGAGTTCGCAAGCAAACCTGGCATTTTCCCAGCCGCGCCGAGTGCACGCTGTGCCACACCATGCCGGCCAAGTACGTGCTGGGCGTCAACACGCTGCAGATGAATAAAGACCATGACTACGGCAATGGCCGCGTCGCCAACCAACTGCAGATGCTGGCGGACTTAGGCGTTTTCAAAAAACCGCTTCCGAAGCCGCCCGAGAGCTTGCCGCACCTGGCGGACTACCGCGACCAATCGCAACCGCTCGAAGCGCGTGCGCGCTCTTATCTGCACTCGAATTGCGCTCATTGCCACATGAAATGGGGAGGGGGCAACGCCGAATTTCAGTTGCTGGCGACGCTGCCCTTAGCTGAGCTGGGGATCGTGAACACTCGCCCGCACCAGGGGGGATTCGATCTGCAGGACCCCAAAGTGCTTGTGCCGGGTTCGCCCGATCGCTCGATGATCTACCACCGCATGACCAAGCTCGGGCTGGGCCGCATGCCGCACGTCGCTTCGAACGTCATCGACGAGGCCTCGGTGAAAATGCTTCGCGACTGGATCAGCCAGTTGGCGAAGTAGGCGACGTTCTACTCCGATGACGGGACATCGCCGGAACGCTTCTTACCCACGATGTCGCGTCCTGTTTCGGTCAATGCGACGAACGTGGAATCGACGCGAGAGACGATCAGCTTAAGCCGCCGGAGCAGAATGGCCGCCGGGCCGCACGAGCCGATCTGTTTAAGATCGAGCTCGGGTCGGCACGAGTTGAGGATTTTCGCCGCCTGATCGCGTGACGCGCCGCATTTCGGTTAATTCCGCGGCAATTCATCGACGGGGCCGATGCGAACCCGCATTGCTCGGCCATTGTCTGTTCCGGCGATGGTCGTCTATCCTTCAGTTTCGAACGAGGCAACAATGACCAGCAGTAAGCCAGAATTGAGCGCGATCCGCCGCGAAGCCTTGGCACTGCTCACGCTGGGCGGTCCCATAATCGCCGCGCAGCTCGCGCAAATCTCGATGAGCTTTGTCGACACGGTGATGGCCGGTCAATTGAGCGCGCAGGACCTGGCGGCCGTGGCCGTCAGCGTCAGCCTGTGGATGCCGATTTGCGTGTTCGGTATGGGCGTTTTGATGTCGGTTTCCCCGACGGTCGCACATGCCTTTGGGGCCGGGAGAATGAACGAGATCGGCGGCCACGTCCGCAACGGACTATGGCTCAGCCAGATGGTCGGGCTCGTTTCATTTGTCCTCGTGCGGAGTTGTTCACCGGCGCTCACCTGGCTCAACATCGACCCGGCGATCGTCCCCATCGCCACCGGCTTTCTCGACGCGATCTCGTGGGGCATCCCGGCGATCAGTGCTTTTGTCGTGCTGCGAGGATTCAGCGAAGCCGTGTCGAAGACGCGGCCCGTGATGCTCATCAGTCTCGTGGGACTGTGCTCGAACATCGCCGGAAACTATGTCTTCATGCATGGCAAGCTCGGCATGCCGCGGCTGGGCGCGGTGGGTTGCGGCCTGGCATCGGCGCTGACGATGTGGATCATGCTGGCCAGTCTCGCCCTCTGGATCTTGTTGGATCGCTATTACCGGCCGTTTGCCGTTTTTGCACCGATACAATGGAAGCATCTTCACGATTCGGCTCTGCCCCGGGGAGGATGGATGCCCCAATTTCGGCAGTTATGGCGCCTGGCGAAACTCGGCAGCCCGATCGGCGTGTGCCTGTTCATGGAAGGCAGCATGTTCGCGACCGTTTCGCTTTTGATGGGGCGTCTTGGAGCAGACGTTGTCGCCGGGCATCAAATCGCTCTCAACGTCGCCTCGGTCACGTTCATGGTCCCGCTGGGGATTTCGATCGCGATCACCGTGCGGGTCGGGCAAGCGATGGGGCGGGGCCAGGTCGTCGATGCGCGGCGCAGCGGCCTGGTGGGTTCGGGACTCGCCGTCGGATTCATGTCGCTGGCGGCGCTCGTCATGGCGATGTTCCCGAAACTGATCGCCGCCATTTACACCAGCGACCCGAGCGTTCATTCCATGGCCGTGACCCTATTGGTCATGGCGGCCGTGTTTCAAATATTTGACGGGTTGCAGGTGGCCGGCGCAGGCGCACTGCGCGGGCTCAAAGATACTGCGATTCCCATGTGCATTACGCTCGTGGCGTATTGGGGCCTTGGGTTGCCGCTGGGAATATTCCTGGGGGTCCATCAGGCCCGCGGGCCGCAGGCTCTCTGGATCGGGCTTATCATGGGTCTCACCGCCGCGGGAGTGCTTCTCAATGCACGCTTTGTGCTGTTGACCCGCAAGATGCTGGCGGCAGACAGCCAGCGGCAGAAATGCATTCCTGCTGCCGGGGAATTGGCCCGCGGCACGACCGCGGAAGCCAGCGCTTCAGTCGCTGAATTCGCCAGCGTTGAAACGAACGAAACGGCGCGCTGAATTCTGGCGAATCAAGCGAGATGGCTGAATTCTCACGAATTCAGCTACATATTCACGAATTCAGCGACGAACGTGCGTATAAAAAGTGGCCCGACGGTTGGTTGGCAATTCAAGGCTTTGCCTCGATTCGCTATTTTTTCGTCTCTCCAAACTTGGCGAGAATTTCGATTGCCGGCGCGAGCTCTTTGAGCGCGGCAGCGTGACGCGGATGTTGCCTCAAACACGCGGGCCAATCGAGCGTTTCGCCGCGGCGACGACGCTCGGCCAACTCATCGACGATCCGCGCCAAGTCATCGTCGAGGGGCTCGCTTGTTTCCATTCCATTGCGCCTAGAGTCATCGCCGCTCATCGCGTTTCTTCCCCATCATCCAGCAATTCCCGCAAGCGGCGCAGCGCCGGGAGCTGGCGCATTCGCACGGCCTCTTGCGTCAGTCCCAATGACGTTGCAATCGCTTTCACAGGATGCTGCTCGATAAATCGGAGCCGCAGCAACTCCTGATCGCACTCCGGCAATCCCTTCATCAGTTGGGCGACTTGTTCGTATAACTCTTTTCCGGCGACGTAGCTGCTGGGGGTTTTATCTCGCGACATGACGCGGCTGACAAGCGAGCCGTTCGATGAATCTTCACCCGCGCCGGATTGGGCGACTTCCCGGCAGACCGACCGTTTTTTTGTCCTAATGTGCGTGCGGTGAACATGGGCCAGGCGTTCGAGTGCCAGACATTGCAGCCAGGCGGTAAAGGGAAGCGGACGCCGATCGAGGTAATCGGGAAGCTTGCAGGCCGCCTCGATCAGCACGTCCTGCACGATATCGCCGACGTCCAGTCGCGCGGCCAGCCGCTTATCGAGACGTGTGGCGACAAATTGGTTCAGGGCCCCGCGCTCGCCGGTCAGCAAATGCGCCATAGCCGAAATGTCGCCGGCCGAGGCGCTTTGCAGCACCAGGTCAAAATTGTCAAGCGGCCCGTCCATCGAGTTGCCCGTTCTCCTCAATACAACAGTCCTACCGAAAATGGCCGAGCGCAACGCGAAATCTTTGGAATTCTGAAGAATATTGGCCTCGCCTGGATGCCCGGGTCATGCTCGCTGGCCTGGAGACGCTTTTTCATCGCCGCCGATTGCGCACAACATGATCGACTCTTCAGACCATTCGGACGCCGGACGGATATCGCGCAGCGTCCCCCGCGACATCACTCCGATCCGATCGCAAACTGCCAACAGTTCGGTGACGTAAGAGCTTACGAAGAGGATCGCTTTCCCCGCCTGAGCCAGCTCGCCGATCAGTCGATAGATCGCCGACTTGGTTCCCACGTCGATTCCCCGAGTCGGTTCATCCAATAGCAGCACGTCGGCGTCCTGGTGCAGCAGCCGCGCCAGGGCGATTTTTTGCTGGTTCCCTCCCGAGAGTTCTTGCACTTCCTGCAGAGGGGTGCGGGCCTTGATTTCGAGCCGCTGCATCCAGCGCCTCGCGTCTTGCTGTTGGCGGCCCAGCCTCAGCCAGCCGAATCTCGCGTAAGGACCCAGCTTGCTGTAGGTGATGTTGTCGGCAATCGAACGGATTTGGGCCAGGCCCTCTCCCTTGCGATCTTCAGAAACCAGGCCCATGCCAGAGCGAATGCGAGCACGAGGAGATGCCGGCGGAGCGACGCCCGAGACGCGCACAATCCCACGTCGAACCCGGTCGAGCGCGAACAGGCAGCGCAAGAGCTCGGTTCGGCCGGCCCCGACCAACCCCGCTATGCCCAAAATCTCCCCGCGCCGAAGCGTGAGCGAAACCTCTTGCGGATAGCGCCGGCCGGAAAGCGCTTCGATCGCGAGCACCGTCTCACCCGGCTGATGCGGGACTTTAGGAAACAATTCCTCGATCGTTCTTCCGACCATCAACGACACGATTTGCGCTTCAGAGGCTTCCGAGAGCAGCCCGGAGCCGACCGTGCGTCCGTCGCGAAGCACAGAGTAGCTATCGCACACCTGCCGGATTTCTTCAAGGAAGTGGCTGATATAAATGATTCCGTAACCGCTCGACTTAAGACGCCTGATGACGTCGAACAGCCGCCGTGCGTCGGCCTGAGTCAACGAGCTCGTGGGCTCGTCGAATACGATGACGCGGGCCCACCCGACCAGGGCCCGAGCAATTTCGACCAGTTGACGGGCGCCCACGGAAAGTCGGCGGACTTCGGTTTCCGGACGCAGTTCTTGGTGACCGAGCAGGTCGAGAACTTCACGGACGCGGCGGCGTTGGGCGCTGCGGACGAGCCAGCCCGCGCGCCGCAATTCCTGACCGAGCATGATGTTGTCTTCGACCGAAAGATCGGGAGCCAGGTTGAGCTCCTGGTAGATCATGGTGACGCCGCTTTTGCGTGCGGCATGCGGGTTGGCCGGCTGAAAGGGCCTTCCCTCGAGTTCCATCGTTCCGGCATCGGGAGGATGGGCGCCCGAGAGCACCTTCATCAGCGTGCTTTTTCCGGCGCCGTTTTCACCGATCAAAGCCAGCGCTTCGCCGGCCTGCACCTCGATCGAAACGCCGCACAGCGCGTGCGTCGCGCCGAAGCGTTTGCTGATTCCCTCCATGCGCAAAAGCGGAGCGTGCATTCCACGGCCTTGGCTCATTCGCCGTACTGCGGGGGGGAGAGCAGCCTTTGCATTTCGGGTTCGTCCATGTTTTCGGGGGTGGCGACATATTCGCCTGTCGAAATGCGCTTCTCGACCCTCTTTCCCTGCAAGTGCTCGACGAGCGTCATGACGCCCAAATAGCCCATCTTGACCGGATCCTGAAGCACGATCCCATGCAGCTTCTTTTCTCTCATCGCCTGAATCAACTGCGGGCTGGGATCGAAACCGATGAACTTCACTTTCCCCGCGAGCCCCTCTTGCTCCAGAGCCTTGAGCATTCCGGTGCTGTTGGGTTCGCAAACGGCGAACACGCCATCGACTTCGTCGCGAAATCGGATGAAAAGTTGCTGCGATTTGTCGAGCGACGTTTCGGGAGTCGTTCCCGAATATTCATTCGACGAGAGAATCGTGACGTTCGGAAACTCCTTTTTGAGCGTATCGAGAAAGCCCTCTTCCCGCTGGACGGTGCTTTCGCTTCCCGTATTGTAGCGCAATAGAATGACCCCGCCTTTTCCGCCCAGAACCTCGCCCAGGCGCCTGGCGGCGAGCACCCCTCCTTTGTAGTTGTCGGTGGCGACGTAACTGACGATGTCGCTTTCGTCATCGAGGGCGCTGTCGAAGATGACGGTGGGAATCCCCTCTTCGCGGGCCTCTTTGACGTAGGGCACAAGCGCCTGCGAATCGAGCGGCGCCAGGCAAATCCCATCGACCTTTTGTGTGACGAAATCCTGAACGACGCTGATCTGACCGTCTCGGTCGTTCTCGAGCAGCGAGCCTTTCCAAATGATCTCGACGTTTCCCAGTTCGCGGGCGGCATTCGCGGCTCCCGCGTGAACCGACTTCCAGAATTCATGCGTCGTTCCTTTCGGAATGACGGCGATGCGAAGTTTTCTGCCGGCCGGCGAGCCGCCGCTCGATTTTTCTCCCGCCGAGTCATGGGAACAGCCGGCCAGGCCGATGCACAATTCAGCCAGAACGGTCAACGCGAAGACGAACCGCATGCGATGAAACCTCTGGGACAAGGCGCAAATGAGCGAGAATCCGCTCGAAGTTGAAAACACGGCAATTCCATCGTAACGCCCTGACGGGGCCCGTCCAAGCGAAAGCCCCGTGCCGATCGGCCCCATTCCCTATCGACAGTCTTCAACATCGACAGCGGCCTTCGCAGACCCTAAATTAAGATGAGGTGCCAAGTGTGACGATTTCGGAGCTGCAACGTGATTGATGTCGATCTGGGGCAAGATGTCTCATTGGGAATTGCCGGTTTTCATTTTTCCGACCTGTACGAGCCGCGGCGGCTGCATGACCTGCACGAAGAATTCTGGAAATTCGCCGCTTCGCAAAATCCGGGGCTGGCCGAGCGGTTCCGGTCGCTTGACCACCAGTCGCTCTCGAAGCCCGAACATTCGGAGCTGTTGATCGAAGCGGCGGGAATCCTCGGCGAATTCATCGCGCGCCTGTTCGACATTGAAGCCGCGGCCGAAAGACTGCGCGAAGACACGCGAGCGCTCGAGGCCATCTTTCGCTTCAAGCAAGACTTTTTGCGGGCGCGCGTTCTCAAGAATTTCGACCAGCCTTCGGTAAGCGAAGCGGAATTCCATGAGCTGGACGCCGAAGTCGAGCGCATCCTCGCGGCGATTCCCGCGCGCTCCGATCCGGAGGTTCGCTTCGCCGAAGCGGCGCTCGCGCTTTTAAGCTGCGAAAAGCCGCTGGCCGCCGGAACGGCCGCCCCCGAGCAGACCGACCTGGCCGAGCGCCTGTGCGGCCATCGTCCCGAGGCGATGCTTTCCGAAAAGACGGCTCAGGCCCTGCGCGTTCTCGGCCAGTGGTGCGTGCAGGTGAATGCCGATGCGGCGCGGCGAGAACGAGTCGCCGATTGGGTTTCATTCGTTCGCCCGGGAAAACTCGATTTCCAGCAGCTCGTGCAGATCGAAAAGCCCCGGGTCGACTTGCCCGAAGCATCGACCGGCCCGGAAGAACACCGCCGCCTGCGCGACGGCTTCCGTCTGACCGATCCGCGAATGAACCGCAAAGAGTATCTCCGCGAAATCGATTACTGCATTATCTGCCATCCGCGCGAAAAAGATTCGTGCTCGCACGGGTTCCGCGACGCGCAAGGGGGCTATCAGCGCAATCCCCTGGGCATTCCGCTCACCGGCTGCCCGCTCGAAGAGCGGATTTCGGAGATGCACGAATTGCGGAAGCGCGGGCATGTCATCGCGGCCCTGGCGATGGTCATGCTCGATAATCCTATGTGTCCGGGAACCGGGCACCGCATTTGCAACGACTGCATGAAGGGTTGCATTTTTCAGAAGCAAGACCCGGTCAATATTCCGCAAGCCGAGACGGGCGTCGTCAGCGACGTGCTCGAGCTTCCCTACGGCTTCGAGATTTACAGCCTGCTCACGCGCTTCAACCCCCTCAATCGCAAGCGTCCCTACCCGCTGCCTTATCACGGCGCCGATGTGCTGGTCGTGGGATTGGGGCCGGCCGGTTACACGCTGGCGCATTTTCTCGCGAATGAAGGCTTCGGCGTGGTGGGCATCGACGGCTTGAAACTCGAACCCGTCGCCGACGAGCTCACGGGACTGGGCCGGGCTTTCCCCAGGCCCATCCGCGACTTCTCGGCGCTCAAGGCCGAGCTCGACGAGCGCATCGTCATGGGCTTCGGCGGCGTATCGGAATACGGAATCACCGTTCGGTGGGATAAGACGTTTCTGGCGGTGATGTACCTCACGTTGCTCAGGCGGCGCAACGTCAGGTTTTACGGCGGCGTTCGCTTCGGCGGCACGCTCAAGCTCGATGACGCCTGGGAGCTGGGCTTCCGGCACGTGGCCCTGGCCACCGGGGCTGGAAAGCCGACCGTCATCCCGATGAAGAATAACCTGCTTCGCGGGATTCGCACAGCCAGCGATTTTTTGATGGCCCTGCAACTGGGCGGGGCTTTCAAGCGCTCGTCGCTGGCCAACCTGCAGGTGCGTTTGCCCGCGGTCGTCATCGGCGGAGGGCTCACCGCCATCGACACGGCCACGGAGCTCCTGGCGTATTATCCGGTGCAGGTTGAAAAGACTCTCGATCAGTTCGAGCGCCTCTGCGAACAATTCGGCGAAGAGAGCGCACGCAACATGTGCGACCCCGAAGAGTCCCAAATCCTCGAAACGTTTCTCGAACATGGCCGAAGCGTGCGAGCCGAGCGGGCCAGCGCCGCGCGCGAAAATCGCCCCCCCGACTTCGTGTCGCTGTGCCAGTCGTGGGGGGGCGTTTCAGTCGTGTACCGCAAGAAAATGACCGATTCTCCGGCCTATCGCCTCAACCACGAAGAGGTCGTCAAGGCCCTGGAAGAAGGCGTCAGCTTTATTGAAGACCTCTCGCCCGCCGAGGCGATTCCCGATGCGTTCGGATCGCTCGAAGCCGTGAAGTTCAATCGCAGCGGCGGCGGCGAGGTTGTCCTGCCGGCCCGCTCGATGTGCGTCGCCGCGGGAACCACGCCCAATACCGTCTACGAGCGCGAATATCCCGGAACATTCCAGCTCGACGCCGACGGCCGTTTCTTTCAGAAACATCGCCTGGTGGATGAAGCCGGCGGCTGGAAGCTTGAAGAAGTTCACGCCCCTTCCCGCGAGGCCTTTTTCCTGTCGTACGAAAACGCGGGACGCTTCGTGTCGTTTTACGGCGACAACCACCCCGATTACGCGGGGAATGTGGTGAAGGCCATGGCTTCGGCCAAGCACGGCGCCGTTCAGGTGGCCCGCCTGTTCGCCGATGAAATCGCACGGGCCCAAGTGCAGCCTGCGCCTCTGGAAAAATTCCAGGCGCTCACGCGCTTGCTCGACGAGGCGCTCGTGCCCCACGTGGTCGAAGTCCGCCGGCTCACCTCCACGATCGTGGAAGTGATCGTCAAGGCTCGCTATGCCGCCCGGCAATTCGAGCCTGGCCAATTCTTCCGCTTGCAGAATTACGAGTCCCACGCGCGGGTCATCGACGGCGTGAGGCTGACCCTCGAAGGCGTTGCGCTCACCGGCGCCTGGGTCGATAAAGAACGAGACCTGTTGAGCCTGATCGTGCTCGAAATGGGAGTGAGCTCGCGGCTTTGCGGTATGTTGCAACCCGGCGAGCCGGTGGTCGTCATGGGGCCGACCGGCGCGCCCAGCGAGACGCCCGGCGGACAAACAGTGTTGTTGGCCGGAGGCGGCCTGGGAAATGCCGTCTTGTTCTCGATCGGCAAGGCGCTGCGCGATCAAGGCTCGATGGTGCTCTATTTTGCCGGTTATCGCC
>DATGKC010000557.1:0-3139 GCA_035294845.1 Planctomycetaceae bacterium
ATTCGCGCCGCCAATACGCACGTCCAGGAGACCTCGCGCGTCGAACGCGCGGCCGAAGCGCTCCGTGGCAAACAGCGCCGGCATTATGTCGCCATGTCGCTGTACGGTTCGGGCAAGGCGCTCATTGAAGGGGTATTCCACATCCTCGTTTTGGGGATCGCCGTTTACTTGGCCAGCATAGGCCGCGTCAGCTTCGGCGACATCCTCACGTTCTCAATGCTTTTTTTGAGCGTGATGGCGCCTCTGGCCGAAGTACATCGCATGATCGACGAGGGGCATGAGAGCAGTCTTTTGGTCGGCGAGCTGTTGCACATGCTGGCCGAGCCGATCGACCCCTGTTACCAGACCACCGATTCTCCCCAGCCGGAGCTCAACGGCGAGCCGGTGATCGCCGTGGAAAATCTCGCGGTCGACTATTCGTTGCCTGATGGAGGCCATCGACGCGCTCTCGAAGGCGTCTCGCTCACGATCCGCCGCGGTGAGATCGTGGGCATCACGGGACGGTCGGGCTGCGGAAAGAGCACGTTCTTGCGGGCCCTGATGCGGCTCGTGCACGCCAGCGACGGCCGCGCCGTGGTGGGGGGGGTGCCTCTCGAATCGGTGGCTTGCGACAGTTTTGCGCGGCTCTTGGGTTACGTGGGGCAATCGCCCTTCGTGTTTTCGAGCACGGTCGAAGAAAACATCGCCTATGAGCGGGAGGGCGCCTCGGGCGAAGACATCCGACATGCCGCGCATCTGGCCGCGATCGACGAAGAAATCATGGAAATTCCCGGCGGCTTCGGCGCGCAAATCTCGGAGCGTGGACAGAATCTATCCGGCGGCCAGAAGCAGCGGCTGGCACTGGCGCGGGTGTTCCTCAAGGACCCGCCGATCTTGATCCTCGACGAGGCGACCTCGGCGCTCGATACGATCGCCGAGCGGCGAATCCAGGAATGGCTGGCGGCCGTTCGCGGCCAGCGCACCGTGCTTTTGGTCGCGCACCGCCTGTCGAGCCTGATGCACACCGACCGCATCCTGGTGTTCGACGAAGGTCGAATCGTCGAGACGGGCAGCTACGATGAGCTCCTCAACCGCGGCGGCGTGTTCACCGAGCTGGCGCAAAGCGCCAGCGCGTAGCGGAACTCGTGAGCGTTCAGCAGGTCAACCAACAGGTAGCAGAACTCGCCAGGGTTCAGAAACCGCGGCTCAATCCTATGGCGCGGTGGGCCACAGGCCGCGCTGGGCCGTCTGCGCAGCTTTGTGACGGATCACATGACGTCCCATTCATGCCCTTTTGCACACTTCACGACGTAGCAGCCAAGCTCTGGATGCGTGGCGCCGACGACTTCGCCGGAACAGCTCGGGCATCGTTGGTCCGCAAAGTTAAACGGGCACAATTGCTGTTCACACCGGATACCGTGAAGGTCTCCGTGAGCAATCGGCTTTAGCCTGCTTCCGCATTGGGGGCAAACGCCAACCATCTGTCACCTCCTTGAAGAAACTGATATCCCCAATCACGTCGCTGGGGCTCGCTATGACGGACCGCGGGGCAGAGTAGGGGCCGTGCCTTTATTTCAATGATCGGCGGCGGCAGCCTGGCAGTCGGCGTACAACTGCAGGATGCGCTCGGCAATCCGCCGCGCGGATTGCACATCGGTGCTCGAAATCGTCTGCTCCGGCGTGCCGCCGCGGCCGAGCTCGTCGGAAATCTCCTGTGCTCGCCGGCGAAGAATCGGGGACCAGTCTTCTTTTCGAATCAGGACGACATTGAGCGCGCGGACTGCCAACAGCAGGCGCCCTTTGAGGTCCGCGTTCCCGCAGCAAAGTTCTAGGGCGGCGTCGGTGACCGATCGCATTAGGTCGCTGCTGATCATGACTGCCTTGCGTTTCTGAGCGCTATTTCCTTTTGATTTCCCGGACGACGGGAGATTCGACGAGGGTGAACAGCAAGACCTCCTCGCCGGTAACCGTGCTGATATCGTGATGCAGGCTGAGCACCTTGACGCCCGTCACGCCGCTCACCATTTCTTCCATGACCGGGCGTGCCGTTTCGATCAGGTGGGTTCGAACCTGCTTCAGCAGATCTCTCCCCTTCGCAGCCTCCTGCGTTTTGACCAGTTGCTACTCGGCCGCCGTCAAGACTCCCCGCAGCCGGACGACGAGCAAGTCGCCGATCAGGTGCGTATGAATGTCTTTGGGCCCCCTCCCCATGTACTCCTGTTCGAAGCGGCTGATTCCCAGGCCGATGGCCGCTTCGATTTCCCCTTGCGTCTTCATGAGAAATCTCGAAACCAATCTGATGCTCGTGCCGCGAGGGGCTGCCGGGGGCGGGACGCCGTGAAACCTGTTTGACTCCTCAAGCCTTCGGAATGATAACACTTGTCCGCGATGAATCGCAAATGGAGGCAGCGTCTACTTCTGAAACCAGGCGCATCCCGTGCGCGGGGGTGCTGCGTCGAAATCCCGCCGATGCCGGCAGCGTCGGCCACGGCTCAGCAGTCCCGATCTGGCGGCGCGCTGTCGGGGATCTCTTCGTTGGGGTGCTGGGCCCTGTTAGTGCTCCGCTTTTTCCCTTGGCGTCCCGGTCCTCATTAACTTTAGGGACCGCCGGTTTCGGCAATCGAGGACGCCGTCAAACACGGGCGCTCCTTGTTTTGCTGCCGCCTCGGCAGAAGAGCCGAACGAGGCCGACTGGGAGCCGTTCGACGGCTCGGAGCAGGTCATCACCGGCGACCTGTCGCTGCTCAGCGAAGGAGCAGACGTTAAGGTCGAAGAGGAAACGCAGAGCCGGAGTGAAAAGAGCCGAAGAACGGATTGAAGCGCGCCCCGGGACCGTCGGGAGCTGAAGCCGCGGACAAGACCGTCAGGTCCGCCCATGAGGCTCCGCGGCCCGCGTGGCGCGCTGCATTGCGGCCGTTTTCTCGTCCGGCGCCGAATCCGCGGGTTTCCAATGGGCTTGCGCCTGGCCGGCTTCGTGGGAGCCGGCGGCCAGCGGCGCGGAGAGCGCGTCAATCTTCGCCGCCAGGATGAAGTCGTTTTCAGTCAACCCGTGCAGGGCATGCGTCGACAGCTCGATGGTCACGTTGCGATAGCCGGTCACGTGCATATCAGGATGATGATTCTCAGTTTCCGCAAGCTCTCCCACGCGCCCCACGAAATC
>DATGKC010000558.1:0-2617 GCA_035294845.1 Planctomycetaceae bacterium
GAGGCATCGGGCAGGCCGGATTGCGGCCCCGGGTCCTGAACGAGTCGGGCGGCCTTCGAGGGCAGTGTCGTTCCTATTTTCACTTTCCAGAAACCGACGCCGAATGCGTCGAATTCACCCACAGATTTGGGTGAGGAACCAAAAAATAGCCCCAAGGGGGCGGGATTCGACAGCCCAGGGCGCGTCAGCCCTGGGTAGCCATTTGGTCGTGATCGGCGAAGCCCCAACGGGGCGGGATTCCCTACTCGCGATCGAATCTACCGGTCCGAAATCGAATCCGGTCGCGCGTGATCCATTCATCCCACGAATTGTCGTAACCATCGTAACGAATTAAGAATTCGCTCTCGTTGGTTTCAAGAATCTTGGCGGGATACCATGTCCCTTGCCATTCGACTTTGACGCGCTCTATTTTCAGTTCGCGAATCCGTTGGTGAACTGCAAGGGCCTGGTCGTATTCCTTGGCTGCAGTGCGAGACTCTCGGAGTTTCTTCAGGGCTTCGACGAGCTCCGCTTTGCGTTCGCGGATTTTGACCGCGGCTTCGTCCTCGATTTCTTCGACTTTTTTTTCAAATCCTCGGATCAGATCCTTGGCGTCAATGGGAAGATCGTCATCACCGATAGAACGAACTTCGAGCTCAATCCTGGTAGCGCTCGCCAACCGGTTCACAACGGTCGTGATGCCGCTTACCCCCGCCGCCGTCTTTTCTGCGGCCTTACGCGCTTCGGCGTCGGCAACGCGGCCCTGCAGTGTGACGACGCCTCGTTGCACGCTGATATCGATATCATAGCCGGTGAGGTTCGCCTCCTTGAGCGCTTTGGCGACCGCTTCAGCCAATTTTTGATTGACGCTGGCGGCTCGGGATCCTGGTTCGAACTGGATTGGTGGCGGCGGCTCAAGCTCCGATACCGGCAGCGATTCGAGTGCAACCGGAGGCGAGGCATCTGGCGACGGATCTACCCGTTCGACTGCTGCCAGCGCTGGAATGGGCGCGGGCGCTGGTGCAGACGCCGGCGCCGATAGGGGTGGGGGTGCGAGAGGCGGTGCGCCGTCTTCGCTAACGGCAACCGCAATCGCGTCTCGGGGATCGTATGCCAGCGAAATTGGTTCTGTGACCGATGACGATGCAGCCTCTGAACCGGCCGCTTGTGTCGCCCCGAGCGCCACGACCTTCTTCGATGCGTCCGACCCAGCGTCGCCATTTCGCGACCTTTCGCGCAGGCCGACAACGATAACCGCCGAAGCAATCAGTAATGCGATAGTCCCGATTCGAAAGCGAGGCGAGTGCTCGGTCGTCCGTGCTAAATCCATTTGCGTCATGTCAATCCTGCGTATGGGACGCGTTCGAACGTGCAGAGTGCGCTCGCTGCTACTCCGCAGACGTGCATGAGCGATGGGTAGTCGAACGTGGTGAGCTTACCAGCCGGCGGTCGAATGGGTGAAGGCCGAATTGGCGCGAAACGGAGTCGTTCATCCGTACATCGGGCCGCATATCCGGGGTCATTTGCCTTATTTCAGCGCTTCGGTCGCGGCCTTGGGCCACGCTGGAGTATTAACGGATTGCGAGCATCAATAAACGTCGATATATTCATTTGATACGGACCACGGGCGTCGCAAAACCTCAAAGCCGAGTCCTGGAGAAGACGGAATGTCGTTTGCGGGATGTGACAAGCCGGCGCACGGGCGCCACGCCTTCGCCAATTTCTACGGGCGCGACCGCGAAGGGCTGGCACTCGTTGATCGCCGCGGCATGCTGAAGGCCGGCCTTGCCGGAATTGCCGGGTTGAGCCTCCCCGAACTGCTGCGCGGCCGGGCCCGGGCCGCCCCATCAGAAGCGGCACGCAGGTCTCAAAAGAGCGTCATCCTGCTGTGGATGGCTGGAGGCCCCAGCCACATCGACACGCTCGATCCCAAACCCGACCGCCCCCATCAAAATCGCGGGCCGTTTGGCGTCATTCAATCGAAGCTGCCGGGCGTCATCGTGTGCGAGCATTTGCCGAAGATTGCGGGGATACTCGATCAATTCACGGTGATTCGCTCTGTCGACGCACGGCACAGCAGTCACGAGCCAAATATGGTCATGCAGACCGGCAACAGCGATGCCGAGCCGCGGACGAATCCGGAAGCAGAAAAATACCCGGCGATCGCCTCGCTGGTCTCTAAATTCCACGGACCGAATCACCCGGCAATGCCGCCTTCGGTGGCGTTTATGAAGTCGCGCTCGCACGTCGCGTTCGCGGGCTATTTGGGGAAGCAATACGATCCGTTTCTGGCCAGCCAAGCTGCCAGGCTGCCGATTTACGACCTGGTCGGCAATGACAGCGGACAGGTCTCGGGGGCCGATCTGTTTCAGCTTCCGCGAGGCCTGAGCGCCGATCGCATCCATTCCCGCCGCGCGCTCATGGAAGATTTCGATCGGCTGCGCAGCGATCTCGACCAATCGGGGATGATGGCAGCCCTTAATAGTTACAGTCGCCAAGCCGTCGAGATGGTGGTGGGAAAGCGGGCCCGAAATGCGTTCGATATCGAACAAGAACCGGCCGCGCTGCGCGAACGGTACGGCAAGCACCTGTGGTGCCAGCAGGCGCTGTTGGCGCGGCGGCTGGTGGAAGCCGGCGT
>DATGKC010000559.1:0-5688 GCA_035294845.1 Planctomycetaceae bacterium
GCGACGACCTGGCATCCGGCGACGATGTTGGTGCGCCCGATAATCACTTCGATTTCTCCAAGGCCCCCGCCACGAAAGTGGTGCTTCAATATGTCGACACGCACCTGGTCGGCCTTCACGCGTTTGGGCCGCAATAGAACATACGACGGCTCGTTCGCCGTCCAGGGAATGTCCGTCGTCTGTTTCCAGACGACTGCTCCCTGAAACAACATCGACACGAGCAGCTCTTCGGCCCCCCGATCGTTGACGTCGCCGTTGTGCGTGTTCCAAACCACGATTTTTTCGGGAAAAAACGGCACCTGGCGCAATCGCTGATCGATCGTCGCTCGCTGCTTTTCGGTCGCCCCCACGCGCGCTCGCATCATCCAGTCGCGCGCCCGGAGCTGGTATGCGATGCGTTCAGAGGCGTCGCTCACTTTCTCCGCATACTGCCACCATTGGTCGGCGATCGCGAACTGCTCGTCGGTTTGCAGCAAGCCGTCGTTGTCTTCACTTGCGATCGCGGCCAGCTTTTGATCTTCGCCGGCGGCCAGCAGCGGCAGCCCTTCTTTCCAGCTTCCTTTGGCGACGCAATAATATTTTCCGACGGCCAGCGAGGCTTTCGCGTCGTTCCCATTCTTTTCGAGCGTCTTGAAGTGTTTGGCGAGCTTCTCGAAATCGCGGGCCAGCTTTGTCACTTCTTTGCCTCGCTCCTGCACTTCCGCCTGCAACTGTGTAGACTTGGCGCGCTTGGCCTCGACGCGCAGCTCGGCCAGCAGCTTCTGCGCCTTGGCGTAGTCGTTGTCGTCAACCGCCACGTCGATCGCGGCAAACCGCGAGTCGGGATGCTGCCACGAGCCGCGTTCGGCGGCGGCCGACTGTGCGTACAAGCGGGCCAAAAGTACGATGGACGCGGCAACGCAAATTGAGCTCCCAAATCGGGGCTGAACGCCGCGCAAGAAATCGAAAGAAGTCAACATCCCGGTATTCTCACAAAAATTCGACCTCTGTGCGCGACGATAAGCGATCCTGTCTTGATACTCGCCAGATTGCCGGGAATCAAGGTCCGACCGCTCGGACTCGCGCCACAACCAGAACGTCACCCTAACCGCCGCAGACCGTCAAATGTGTGATGACGATGCGGATGTCCTCATATGGGATCTTTCCTTCCAGCTCATCGAAAATCGGTTTGAGCCGGTCGGCTCCCAGGCGGGCGGCGACATCGGCCACCTTTCGATAGACGTCGTCGGCAACCCAGGCTGCGACCGACACAGGTGAGCGGGCGCGGATGAAATCGCACAGATACTCGGTCACCGTGCTGCGGGCCCGGTTCGTCTCTTTCATGACATCGTCAAGAGTTGCGCCCGACGCAAGCAGTTCGACGGCTCGGGCGGCCGAGAGCGAGCGGTTTGTTGCTTCGGCAGGAATCGCGGCGGGCGCGTTTTGACGATTGTCGCGCGAGAGTCCGCGCGAGCGGCAATCGGCGTCGAGCGCGGCGAAAAATCGCTCGCCAAAATTGCGGAGCCTCGCTTCACCGATGCCGTAGATCGTGCCGAAGGCTTCCAGAGATGAAGGCCGCACCCGCGCCAGCTCCCGCAGCGTGGCATCGCCGAAAATGACGTAGGGCGGAACGCCGCGATCGGCCGCCAGCGTCTGACGAACGATCCGCAGTTCTTCAAACAACTCGCGATCGACTCCGGCCCACGACACCGCTTCCGTTCGCGATTTGGGCGATTTTTCTCGTCCGGCGCCATCAGCGCTACGCGATTTCTCGTGCGGGATATAGCGCAGCCGGGCCTGGCGCTGGTCCTTCATGACCTCCCACGAGGCGGCGTTCAGCTTCAGAATCGGAAATTCGCTTCCCACCTGATCGACCAGCCCCAGTCCGACCAGTTGGCCCGCCCAGTCGGCCAGCTCGCGCTGCGAGTGCTCTTTGAGAATGCCGTAAGTGCTCAGTTTGTCGTGCTCTCGGGCGCGAATCGCCGCCGTATTCGCGCCGCGCAGCACCGCCGAAACGTGCGCGATGCCGAAGCTTTCGTTGACGCGATAGACGCACGAGAGGATCTTCTTGGCAATCGTCTGCGCTTCGGCGAGGGGCTCGCTTTTGCCCAGACACAAGTCGCAGGCGCCGCATTTGTCGGATGCGTACTGTTGTCCAAAATATTCGACCAGCGATCGGTGGCGGCACTTGACCGGGCGGCAGTAGTTTTCGATATCGGCCAGGTGCCTGTAGGCGTTCTCGAGGTACTGCGGATCGACCGGGGCTTCCGACGCGCCCACCGACTTCTTCATCAGCTTTTTCCAGAGCATGACGTCGGCCGCCGAATAGAGCAGCGTGCATTCGGCCTCGAGTCCGTCGCGCCCGGCACGACCCGTTTCCTGCTGGTAATGTTCGATCGACTTGGGCATCCCGGTATGCAGCACGTAGCGAATGTTCGAGCGGTCGATGCCCATTCCGAACGCGACAGTCGCCACGACCACGTCGCACTTCTCTTCGGAAAACAAATCGTGCACGCGCTTGCGGTCGGCCGCCTCCATGCCGGCATGATAGGGAACCGCATTGACGCCCTGGCCTTTGAGCAATTGCGTCAAGTCGTCAACGTCGCGCCGCCGCAGGCAATAGATGATTCCCGCTTCGCCTTTATGCCGCCCCAGGAGTTCGAGCGTTTGATCGAACTCGCTCTCGCGCGGGACGACGTTGTAAGTGAGGTTCGGCCGATCGAAGTCTCCCACGAGCACTTCAGGCGACTCGAGACCCAGTTGAGTGACGATGTCGGCCCGCACCTGCCGGGTCGCCGTGGCCGTGAAGGCGTGAATCGACGCGCTGGGAAAGCGCTTTTTGAGCTCGCCCAACTGGCGGTAATCGGGCCTGAAATCGTGCCCCCAGTGACTGATGCAGTGGGCTTCGTCGATGGCGAAGCGCTTAACGCCGATTTGCTTGAGAAGCGAGCGAAACGAGCTCGTGGCCAGGCGCTCGGGCGATGCAAATAACAGCCGGATCGAACCGGCCAGAGCCGCTTTCTCGCCGGCACGCTGCTCGGCCGTAGTTTGCGAACTATTGAGCGCTACCGCCGCCACCCCCGAGGCCTTAAGGCCATCGACCTGGTCTTTCATCAGCGCGATCAGCGGCGAGACCACCACGGTCATATCGCCGCGAACGACGGCCGGCGCCTGGTAGCAGAGAGACTTTCCCCCGCCGGTGGGCAGAACGAGAAGCGAATCGCGGCCGTCGACCACGGCCTTCATCGCCGCGGCCTGCAGCGGACGGAGCGTGTCGAAACCCCAATGCCGGCGGATGGCCGCGAGCAATTCGCCCAAACCGCTTTCCTGCGGCGATGACGGGACGTTTGCGGTGCGCATGGTTTTCCCAGCCTAGCACCGTCGGCGCGACGATGCCAGTCAATTTTTTCGGCGCAGAGCGCACCCGATGAATCGTCGATGTGCTACATTAGTCGCGTGGATACAATGCTGCGACCACCGCCGCGCTTGTGGCTGCGCGCATCGCTCTTCGCGATGCTGGCGGCGTTCAGCGCGCTCGGCAGCGCAAGCTGGGGTTCGAAGCTTGGTTTCTGGCTGGCCATGGCTTTCTTCCTGGGGAGCTACCGCCTCGCACGCTTGCGGGACGGCTTTTTCGAACGCCAAATGGTGGTCCTGTTTATCCCTCTTAAGCGCAAGCGCTGGCAGATCGAGCGATTTACCCAGATCGAAACCATGTGGACGCAAAAAATGCAGGTCGGCTGGTCGCTCGTCATCGGCGCCGTTCTCTGGATCTGGTGGCGCTTGTTCGATTGGATTCTCCCCTGGCTGGGGGGCCAATACGAGCTGCGGCTGCGGCACGAAAAAGGAGGGCCGGTTCTCGTCTGGCAAGGAAACAGCGAGGCCAACTTCCAGGCCAACCTCGAGGCCCTCGAGAGGAACACGGGCCTTCCCGTTCGGCGGGCATAAAGCCAGCGGCCGCACAATAGCGTTCTCTTTTCGGTCGTCGCGTCATCGCATAAGATGTGATTCGCAGTTTCTCACCGGCTACGAGGATACAACATGAGAAGTATGACTTCACCCGGGAACGTCCGAGTCGTCTCGGGTTTGATTGCCGCGGCGCTTTTGGTTTGTTTGGCTGTCGGAAGGGCTGCGGCCGATTCCAATTGGCCTCGCTGGCGCGGCCCGCGCGGAGATGGGCACACTTTGGCGGCAAAACTTCCGGTGCATTGGGACGCGAATTCCGTCGCCTGGAAGACGCCCCTCATTGGGACCGGGCAATCGTCTCCCATCGTCTGGGGAGATCAGGTGTTCTTGACCTCGTCTCTTGAAGAGGGTCGAAGGCGCGTCGTTTTTGCCATCGATGGCCGCGACGGCAAGCCTCTCTGGCAGCATATCGCCTGGACCGGCGAGCCTGAAAAGATTCACCAGATGAACAGTTGGGCCTCCTCCACTTGCGCCACCGACGGCGAGGTCGTGGTCGCCTTCTTCGGCAAAGGGGGTTTGCACGGCTTTTCACTCGACGGCAAGCCCCTTTGGTCGCGGGACCTGGGGGTCTTCGAATGCCCCTGGGGAACGGCGGCCTGTCCGGTTATCGTCGGCGATCTCGTCATTCAAAACGGCGATTCCGACGCCAATGCCTTTATCGCCGGCTTCAACAAGCGGACGGGCGAAACAGTCTGGACGAAGCCCCGCCCCAACTTTCGAGGTTGGAGCACGCCCGTCATGATTCAGGCGGCCGGCCGGCAGGAACTGGTCGTCAACGGTCACACCGGGGTCGCGGCCTACGACCCGGCGACCGGCGAAGAGTTGTGGTTTTGCAAGAGCTTTAACGGCCGCGGCGAGCCGACAGTCACTCCGGCGGGCGACCTGTTGTGCGCCGTCAACGGTCTGGTGGGAGACATCTATGCGGTTCGCCCCGGCGGCGCGGGAGATGTGACCGCAAGCCGCATGGCCTGGCACACGCCGCGTCGCGGCGGACGCGACACTCCCTCGCCGATCGCCATCGACGAGTACATCATCGTCGTGGATATCAAAGGCATCGCCACGTGCTACGCCCGCGAGACCGGGAGCGAGCTGTGGAAAGAACGCATTTGCGACGCGATCGCTTCGTCGCCGATCGCCCATGCGGGCCTGGCTTATTTTCAGGACGAACAGGGCCAGACCGTAGTCATTAAACCCGGTCCGAAGCTCGATGTCGTCGCCCGCAATTCACTTGGGGCGGCTGATGAAATCTTTCGCGCGTCGCTGGCGCCTCTTGACGGCAAGCTGCTCTCGCGATCGCAAACAACCCTGTATTGCATTGGCCAGCGCGCGGGGGCGCAGAAATAGCGCTCGAAACGCCGCAGAATCGTCCGGCTTTTGAGAATCCTGCTGTTTACTGATTTGGAAATTCGACAATGAACATTTCAGCCCTGATTGATCAGTACCATTCAGGCTCGGCGAAGCTGCGAAGCGCCGTCGCCGGGATGTCCGGTGAACAATTGGCCGCGCGTCCCGTCGCCGGCAAATGGAGCACGCTGGAAGTGCTCTGTCATATTGCCGACTTCGAGCCGGTGTATGCCGACCGCATGAAACGGGTGATTGCCGAAGAGAATCCGCTTCTACTGCCTGGCGATCCAGACTTGTTTCAAGCGCGTCTTGCTTACTCGAGCCGCGACGCGAGTGAAGAGCTGACGTTGATCGAAACTGTGCGCGGCCAGATGGCGCGCATCCTGCGAACTTTGGCCGAGA
>DATGKC010000560.1:0-4091 GCA_035294845.1 Planctomycetaceae bacterium
AACCTGGCCTCCGCACGCTCTGGCGCGGCTATCACCGACTCCAAGATATGCTCTTGGGCAGTCAGCTCCATGCCTCGCTGCGTGAAGGCGGGCCGTAAGGGCGTCGGAGATGTTGGTAATAGATAGGGCAGAGCCTGGGAACGAGACGCAATCGCGCCCAAAGCTCGGCAGGCAACCGGGGGCGCATCCTACTTGGCTGCGAGCAGCTCGTCAACGAGCCGATTGACGTCGGCATAGGTGAAATTGTCTTCCTCGGTCTTGGCCTGTTCATTGTCGAACCGCTTATGAAGTTCGCCGTCGCGGCCAAACACGAAGACCGCGGGGATCGATGCCACCTCCATCATTTCAAACAACTCTTCGGCTTCGACGCTCGACATCAAGTTCTGAAAGACGGCCCCCTGTTTTTCAAGGAACTTGATAACCCGCTCGCGATAAAAGGCCGGAGGCTTATTCTTGATTCCCTGGTAGTCGCACGAGAGAGACATGCACACCACGCCCTTGTCGGCGTAGCGCTTGTGCAGCTTGACAAGATTCGGGAATTCTTTCATGCACGGCTGGCAGCTTGTCGACCAGGCGTCGAGGACGACGATTTTGCCCTTGTGCGACGCGACGATTTCCAGCGTTTCCTCCCAATCGACGATCTTGACCGAAACGTTCCCCGCAGCGCCAGCGTCTGTCTTATCCGCCGCCTTATTACCGGGAGCCTTTTTATCCGCCGCCTTCTTGTCGGCCGGCTTCTTGTCAGGCGACTTCTCATCGCCAAAGCTGACAGGCACAAGGCCAACACCCGCCAGGACCAGACTGAACAAAACTCCCATCACGACCAACCGTTTCATAGCATGCCTCGTTTCACCGTTTCACGTGTTCGACCCGCAATCGTCTCAGCGATCGACCTTCACCAATCCCGCCGCTTCCGCCGCAAGCTCGGGGTCTTCATACGGTAGCGATTTCAGAAACTCCACCAGATCGTCGATCTGCTCTTTCTTCAAATGGCTGGTCGAACCATGCCGGTCCTGGCGATTACAGTCGAGCAACACTTCGTGCAGAGTGCGCGCCTTTCCGTGATGCAGGTAAGGAGCCGTGCGGTAGAGGCCCAACAGCGTGGGCGTGTCGTACTGAGGCCCCATCGTCTCGCTCGGGTCGTCGGCCCCGGTTTCCACGTCATGCAATTTGAAGGGTCGGCTGGGGGTCGAGTCGGTATAGAATGGCCCCGAGTGACATTCGGCGCAGTTCGTCTCTTTGGCGAAAAAAATCTCCCTGCCGCGCCGGGCCGATTCGCTGAGGCCCTCTTTGCCGTGAGGGCTCAAGGGGAACTTGTGCGAGTTGGAATAAGCGGCCAGCGCGTCCAGGTCGGCCGAGCGCCCCTTGTTGGCTTCTTTGAGCGCGGGGTGAACGCTTCCCTTGATCAGGCCGCGCCCCTGCATCAGCGGGCTGCGAATCGTGTGCTCGAAATCCTGGACCTCGTCGCGATCGGCCGACCAGTGAATGGGGTGCGTCCACGCCATGCCGTGAAGGGCCGTCGTGTTCCTCAGGCCCTCGGGATTTTGCCAGGTGCGGGCGTCGCCGTCGCCGTCCGGATGGCAGCTTGCGCAGGAAATCCAGCGCCTACCGACCATCGGTTCCAGCGCCGAATAAAAAAGAATCTTGCCCCGCAGAATCTCGTCGCCCAGCGGATTTTCGCAGACGCGAATCGTACGCTCTTTTTTGAGCGTGCTCGCATCATAGGCCGCCACGTCGAAGTCCAGCGTGTTATAGACATAGAACGTGCGGCCGTCCGGCGCAAACCGGACGGCTCGCGGATTATTCCCCAGATTGACGACCTTGCGAAACGCCAGCTCGCGGTAGTCGTCGTCGACGATCGAGCAAACATACATGTCGTTCGTGCCGGCGAACACGGCACACAACTGACTCCCATCGGGCGAAAGGGCGACCTCCCACGGATTGGCGACGACGAACACACTGACGAACGAATCCATCGGCAGAGGCTTGCGGCGGCGGCCTTCGCGCGCATCCAGATCGAGCACCGACACGAAGGGCACCACCGATCCTTCTCCCCGGTTGATCGTCACGCGCGAGCGGATGTGCGGGACGTAGGCCTTGGGTCGCGTCGGATGCACCGCCAACTGCCGCGCCAGGTTTTCGCTCGACGTCCCCTGCCAGCGATCGACGATGGTGCCGCTTCCCAGGTCGATGGCCAGCACGCTGCCGGTGTAGTATTCGGTGACGAATAAGCGGCTCTCGTCGGCGGACAGGGCAAGCCCGCGCGGGAACGCGCCCGCTTCGAATGTTCGCGACACGATTCCTTTCGACGTGTCGATTTCCACCACCTGGCCGGGATATTCCAGCGTGGCGAATGCCCGCGAGCCGTCTCGCGCAGCCACGACTCCGTAGGGCTCGTCGAAGACGGCAACCGTGTGCGTGATCATCCCGCGATCCGCATCGAGAAGGACGATCTTGTCGTCGCCATAGACGGTCGCGGCCAAAAGATGCGTCTTCCCCAGAAACGAGACCCCCTCGGGCTTTTTTCCGACCGCAATTTCCCGCAGCGTTTTGCCGGCTTCGAGATCGACGATGCTCACCGAACCGTTGTCGCGGTTGGCCGCGGCCAGAAGGGCGCCGTCGGATGAGATGTCCATCAGGCTATTCGAGCCGCCGGCCAGCAGCGTCGAAGCCGTCAATAACAACGCGCAACCAGCAACGAGGCGGCACACTCTCCTCGTTCCCAGGCTCTGCCTGGGAACGCACTGCCCCCGAGGCTCCGCCTCGAATTTCCGCGCGTCTCGCAGGCCCGAACCACAGCCCGCGCCACCGTCATCCGCGCGAGAATATGGGCTTCGAGCGGCGGTCATGCGATCCTCGCTTCAGGTCGAAATCCGTGAGTCGTGCGCCACTGGGACGGCAGGCGTAGCCTGCCGGGCAGCGCGTTCCGAGGCGGAGCCTGGGAACGAGAGAAATGGCGCGCGCTCGCAGTCGGGTCTTCCCGGTGCGAGCGCGCGAACAAAAAACGCCTATTCCAGGATCTTCTTCGTCTCGCTTACGAGCGACGCGACGGCCTTCTTGTCGAGCTTGCCCTTGGCGAACGCCTGGTTGACTTTCACTTCACTGTCGACCCACATCATGACGGTCACTTCGGCGTCCTTCGACAGCTTGTACTCGGAAGGACCCGATGCGCCTTCGACGATGGTCAGCGGCGTATTGGCGATCTTGGCCTGCTTGGCGAGCGCTTCGATTTTGGGCTCGATCGCATCGGGGTCTTCAGTGAGCACCACGACGAAGGCGGCCATCTTCTTGTCTTTGTTCTCTCCCACCTGGGTGTCGATCTTCTGCACGAGGTCTTTCACGTTGTCGGTCAAGTCACGCGTGAACACGGTGACGACCGGCCGCGCGCCGTATTGGCAGCGATAGCACAGCGTCTTGCCCTTCGAGGGACCGGTGATGTCGCGAACATTGAAGGCCGGCACCTGCTCGCCGACCGGCAAGCCCGACTTGAGCTCTTCGGCGGCCAATGCCGCTCCGGCGATCGCCATGAGGCAAACCACCGCGCTTGTGTAGAACTTCTTCATCGACTCGACTCCTTCCATGTGAACAGGGTGAAACAAGGGTGAAACTTCTCGGACAACGATTTCCCAGCCTCGCCAACTCAACAGCACCTCGTAAAGATGTCTGATTCACATCGCCGTTGCAAGCCAGATCACGAGAGCAACGGCGGAAAAACCGTGCGCCTCGCTCGTTCCCAGGCTCTGCCTGGGCTGTGCAAAAGTCGCGAATGGCGGCGAGCAGGCATTATCCTATTTTTGTTCCGCGATCGCAGGAAGTGCTTGTCTGCGTTGCGCAGTCAGTGAAGACCCGAGGTGCTCGCGGCACCAATCCAGCAGGTCGAGGGTGCCGACTGTTTCGAGGGCTTCCTTAATACGTTCGCTGGTGAGCGTCACGACCGATGCGGCCATGCCAAGGATCATTTTCGTGAACCCGCCGCGGCTATGCTGTCCCTGGAGCCGTTTGCCTTTCCCGATCAATGATTCGAGGACTTCGCTGCTGGCCGGTAGGCTTTCACCGGGTTTAATGTCGCGCGATTGCTGCGACACAAAGGC
>DATGKC010000561.1:0-4338 GCA_035294845.1 Planctomycetaceae bacterium
CGAGCTGCGTCGGCGCTTGCCCGGCCTGGAATGCTCGGGGTTTGGAGGCCCGCTGATGGAAGCTGCCGGCTGCCGCCTTCTTTATACTTTGACCAACCTGGCCGTGATGGGATTGGCCCCGGTGATTCCGAAGATTCCCCAGTTTTTTCAGCTTGTGCGCCGGGCCAAAACGAGCTTCGAACAACAGCGGCCCGATGCGGTGGTGCTTGTGGATTTCCCCGGCTTCAACTGGTGGATCGCTCGCGCCGCGAAAAAACTCGGCATTCCGGTATTCTATTACCTTCCGCCGCAGCTTTGGGCGTGGGCGCCGTGGCGCGTGCGGCGGATGCGAAAATTTGTCGATTGCGTCTTATGCTGCCTCCCCTTCGAAACCGAATGGTACCGCGAACGGGGAGTGCCGGCGCAATTCGTCGGGCATCCATTTTTCGATGAAGTGGCCGAGCGGCCCCTCGATGGCGAATTTCTGGCAACGCATTCTTGCCCGTCGACCGATGCGGCGAAGGTTCCAACGGTCGCCGTGCTCCCCGGTTCTCGAGGCCACGAGGTTTCGCAGAATTTTCCGATCCAGCTTCGCGTGATGAAAAGGCTGCACCGGCGGCTGCCCGGCGTGCGCTTTCTTGTGGCATCGTACAACGAGGCGCAGCGCGACATGTGCCGGCGGCTTGTGGCCGAGCGAGCGCCGGACCTGCCGATTTCGCTGCACGTGGGCAAGACGTCGGAAATCATCGAGCTGGCGGAGGTGTGCCTGATGGTCTCTGGATCGGTCAGCCTGGAAGTGCTGGCGCGGAAAACGCCGGCCGTCGTCGTCTACCGCATGAGCCCGGGGCTCTACTGGTTCCTCCGGCTGATGGTCACCTGCCGCTATTTTTCGCTCCCCAACCTGATCGCCGATCACCCGGTCATGCCCGAGTTTGCCCCGATCAATGAACTGCGCGCCACGATCGCCGCAATGACCGATATTTTGCACCGTTGGCTCGCCGACGAGACGGAATACGTCCGGCAGAAGGCAACGTTGGCGAAGCTTTGCGACGACTTCGCAACGGCCGGCGCGACGCGGAACGCGGCCAGCGCGATTCTCGAACGAATCGAGGCCGGCGCCGGCTCGGAATTTGGCGGGCAAGTCATCCAACGCGGCCCCCACTTCAAAAAGCCGATCGGCTTTCCGTTCTCATCCTGACTTTTTAGAATGCTCTCCGCGATCTCATAATCGGCGCTCGTCGTTCAGAAAGAGCTTGCGTTATGCCGGAGAAACCAGTCGGCGTCGGCATTGTCGGCGCCGGCGCGAATACGCGCAGCCGCCACATCCCCGGGCTCCGGGCGATTCCCGGCGTCGAAATCGTAGGCGTCGTCAATCGCACGAGCGAATCGAGCGCGCGCGTTGCCCAGGAATTCGGCATTCCCAAGACGTACGCGAATTGGCGGGCCGTCATTGAAGACCCCCAGGTCGACGCCGTCTGCATCGGCACCTGGCCCGATATGCACTGCGAAATCACGTGTGCGGCCCTCGCGGCCGGCAAGCACGTTCTCACCGAGGCCCGCATGGCCCGCAATGCCGCCGAGGCGCACCGCATGCAGGCCGCCGCCCTGGCTCAACCGGGCGTGGTCGCGCAAATCGTCCCCAGCCCGTTCGGCCTCGTCCAGGAGCCGTTCATTCACTCGCTGCTCAAACACTCGTACATCGGCCAGTTGCGCGAAGTCGTCGTGTTGGGCGCCGATTCGATGTTCTGGGACTATACCGAGCCCTTGCACTGGCGGCAGGACGTCCAGATCAGCGGTGTGAACCTCTTGGCGCTGGGCATTCTGCACGAAACCGTCTCGCGCTGGATTCCGCCCACGATACGTGTCTTCGCGCAGACCAACTGTTTCGAGCGCCAAAGGCCCCTCGCGGGCGAGCCGGGTCTGGTCGATGTCACAGTCCCCGACAGCGCGCAGATCGTCACGCTGATCGAAGGGGGCGCGCGTGGAATATACCACATGAGCGGCATCACATTGTTCGGGCCGGGCAAACAGATCCACTTGTATGGCAGCCGGGGAACGATCAAGTACGTCATGACTCCACAGGAGCAACTTTTCTGTGGGCGACCGGGCGATTCCGAGTTGGAGCCGGTGAATATTCCCGAAGATCAGCGCGGCGGCTGGCGCGTCGAGGCCGAATTCATCGCCGCCGTTCGCGGACAAGACAAAGTCCACTACACCGACTTCGCGACCGGCGTGCGATACATGGAATTCACGGAAGCAGTCGCCCGCAGCGCGGCGCTCAATCTGCCGGTCGATTTGCCGCTGAAGAGCCTGGCATAGCGGTGCCGGTCATACCATTGTTGTGGCCGGTCTCCGACCATTGGGATCTACAAATCGCCTTGCGGCAAACGACCCCTTGCCGCCTTGTGCGGCAGGTGAGGAGATTGAACGGCTAGACGTTCGACACACAGAATACTTTCGGGACCCCTGCCGGCTCGCCCGGCCGGTGAACGAGATTCAGCGGCTATAGCCGTGCAATCTGATTCACCTGCCGGAAGCAAGCCGGCAGGGGTCTGATCCGTTTTCCATTTTCTTTCTAGCCGTCCAATCTTTCGGTCCTGCCGGGCAAGCCGGCAGGGGCCGCACTCGCGACAGCGATGTGTAGATGCGGCCGGTCTCCGACCGATTCCCTATCCCTTTCCGGCCGATACATCTATTATAAACATATTATTGAGTGTTGAATTGATGTGAATTCACGAAGCTTGGCGAGCTTTTCGGCCATGACGAAACCCAAAGCGACTGATTTGCGGCATGCCATCGATCATGACGCGGGCGCCGCCCGATCGCCGTTTCAACCTGCTCCCAACGATGTGATTCGCGTCGGCTCGCGGCGCTGGTTTTTGCAAACGGGTCTTGCGGGCGTCGCCGGCTTTTCGCTGCCGGCGATTTTGGGTCTTCAAAGCCGCGCGGCCGCTTCTAACGACGTTGCGACGTCAACTGTCAAGAAATCAGTCATTCTGTTCTGGCTGTCCGGCGGCCCCAGCCATATCGATATGTGGGACCCGAAGCCCGAGGCGCCGGCCGAGATTCGCGGCCCCTACGCGCCCATCTCGACGAGGGTTCCCGGTCTTTCGCTCTGTGAGCATCTTCCGCTCCAGGCTTCGATCGCCGACAAGCTTTCTTTTTTGCGGTCGGTCGACTGCAAAGCAAGCAACCACACGCCGATCACGATGCAGGCGGGAAATCCGCTGGCGCGGCGAACCGACGACGGAAAGGACGGGGGCGGTTTCCCGTCGATGGGTTCGGTGGTCGCCAGGCTCCGTGGCAGCAACCATCCCGATCTGCCTGCGTTCGTCGGCCTGGCTCCTTCGTGGAAGGCCGATGTCTGGGAATCCGGCCATTTGGGTTCGGGATATTCTCCGGTGAATGGGCTGGAGCTTGTCGGCAAGTTCGGCTTGCCGACCGGGGTCCAGCTCGAACGATTGCAAGACCGCGATCGGCTCAGGCAATCGTTCGACCGCATGCGGCGCGATCTCGATCGCAGTGAAATGCTCGACAAGCTCGACCGCTATAGTGCGCGGGCCTTCGAAATGGTCGTCGGCGGCAATGTGCAAAGGGCATTCGACCTCGCGGCTGAATCCGACGCGACGCGAGATTTGTACGGCCGCAACAGCATCGGCGAGAAGGCGATTTTGGCGCGACGCCTGGTCGAATCGGGGGTGACGTTTGTGCTGGTCAGCGGCGCGTGGGGCTATTTCGATCATCACGGCGATTCGATAAATTGGGGAGGCATCGCCAAAGGCCTGACGCCCATTCTGCCGCACGTCGATCGGGCGATCTTCGGACTTGTAACCGATCTGGAACGCCGCGGCCTCCTCGACTCGACGCTCGTTTTGATGCTGGGCGAGTTCGGACGTTCGCCCGTCGTCAATAAAGATGCGGGCCGCGACCACTGGACCAACGTCATGTCGATGATCGCCGCGGGAGGCGGCCTGCGCCACGGCCAGGCGATCGGGAGCACCGATTCGAAAGGATACGATGTCAAGGACGGGCTGGTTCGACCGCAGGATTTGGCGGCGACCGTCTTCCGCCACCTGAACATTGATCTGGCCGCGCAATGGGTCAATCCGCAAGGCCGCCCGATTCCCATCGTCGTCGAAGGCGGCCGTCCGATTCCCGAGTTGTCGTAACCCGGATGTCGCGCAAGTGTTGGGTGGCCCGCCCGTCCCGAAGGGCGGGCGGGTCGCGAAGCGACAAGAGGCCGCGCCATTCGCGCTGCCGTGGCTGAATCTTTGGAAATAGCGCGGAAGGAATTGCAAATTGGCCATTGCAAATTAGCCATTGCAAATTGATCAGGCGAGCCACGGGCGTCAGCCCGTG
>DATGKC010000562.1:0-10094 GCA_035294845.1 Planctomycetaceae bacterium
CCCGGCACGGATGTGGGAATTGCCTGAAAAGGGCCCCCGGTGTCGGTATCGGGCTTCGGATCCCAGGTTTCCAATTGGCTGACGCCGCCGGAAAGCCAGAACACGATGCAATGCTTTTGCGCGCCGGCAAGCTGCTCGGCGGCCCTGGCATGGACCATTCCCGAAAAACTGAGGGCCCCCAGCGCGCCGGCGGCGCCGTTCAGAAACGTCCGTCGCGAAACATGTTCGGGTGATCGGCAGGCGTAATTGCAGTCCATAGCTGGCTCCCATTTTTTGGAAGATGGGGGTGTCGGAAAATCGATCTGTTCAATGATTAAATCGAAACTCGCTTGAAGAAACGGCCGCCCAGATCAATTCCTGCACGGCGACGATTCTCCCCGGGCCTGTTTGACCCGCCAGGTAGCCGCCAACGTCTCTTACGTCGTCGTCGGTCGGCCGCCGGGTGAGCGTGCTTATAAACAGCTCTTCAGCGATTTGCTGCGTGTCGCTTTCAGGAAGCTTGAGCAGACGATCGGCAAGGTTTCCGTTCCGCGGCTTGAGGAATGCGGCAATCGCCGCGTCGTTCGCAAGAAACAACGCCTGCGCGGTCGTCGATTCGAAGTTGTCGGAGGGGTGTCCCGGCTCGCCGCCGAACAGTTGCACGAATCGCTGCTCGTAGCCGGCGAGCTTTTCGTGCAGCGACGCCTCGCTGCATTTGTCTCCCAGCGCCTGGCGATGCACGTCGGTCTCGCCGACGGCCTGCATCAAGGCCCAGGCGAATTGCGAGGGCGAGAGTGGCCGCAAAAGCGCCTGTGCGAAATCGGCGTCTTTCGGTTGCGGTTGATTCGGGTCAATCGCTTCGCGGCGGCTGGACCGCTGGTATGTCTTCGACAGTGCGATCTCGCGCAAGAACTGCTTAACGTCGAGTTGGCGAAGCGCCAGCTCTTCGGTCAGCATGGCCAATAAGAGTGGTTGCGACGGCGGATTCTCGGAGTGATCGAGCTCCACCGGATGCACGATCCCGCGGCCCATCATCAGCGCCCACAGCCGATTTGCGGTCGTCCGGCAAAAGCGACGGTTGTCGGCCGAAGCGATGAACTCGGCGAGTTTCGCGCGCCGGCTGAACCGCGGCACCGGACGCACCGTCTTGTCTTTCTCATCCGGCTTCACCGCATACGCGTCGTCGATCTTTTCGAACTTTGGTTCTGAGATCGGCATGGCCTCGAACAGCCGAGGCCCGGTGCTCTGGGGACCTTTCGAAACCTTGTCGCGAATCTCGAACACCGATTCGAACGTGGCTTCGCCGTCGGCTTTCTCGGCGAACACCACGCGCTTTTCCTTATCGGTCATCACGAAGCTGCGCACAAAAAAAGCCGAGATGCCGTAGAAATGGTGCTGTTTGAAGTCGTCGATCTGCGGATGATTGTGGCACTGAGCGCATTCGAGGTTGGCCCCCAGAAACAGCTTGCCGATATCGCGCGTGATTTCATTCACGTCTCCGTCGCGATCGAGGTAAAACCTGGCCGGCCCGCGGTTGGCCGGATCGGAACCGTCAGCCGTCAAAATCTCCCGCACCATCTGGTCCCAGGATTTATTCTGCGCGAACGCCTCTCGCAGGAATTTCTCCCATTCGGCAACGGGCACGTGCTTTTGCGGCAGGCGGCGCATCAGCATGACGTCGAATACGCGTTGCATTTGCCGCGCATATTCGGGCCCCGCCAGGAGCTTGTCGACCAGCTTTTCGCGCTTGGCGGGGTCGGCATCGGTCAGGAATTGACGCGCCTCGGCTGTCGTCGGAATTGAGCCGGCCAGGTCGAGCGTGACCCGCCGCAGAAATTCTTCATCTGAACAAACCGGGGCGGCCAGCTTCTCGTAGTCGGCGGTTTCGAGGGCAACCAGGCGGTCAATCAAGACGTGTAGACTATCGGCCGCCTGTGCCGAGGCGCTGGCGGCAAAGATCACGGCCCCGGCAACAATGCTCCGGCACATCGCCGGCTTCAATGAGCCCCAATATCGTGCCACAAGTGATGGGCCGGGCGCCATGCAGAAAAGGGACCCCGGAAAGCCTGTTTTGGGAGGTCGTGGTTGCTGTGGTTTGCCGCAAATCATTGCGGCGGCGGGAAAAAGAAACAGGTAGGAATATATTTATCGGTTATTTTGACGGGTTTCGGTGAGGCAGTCAAGTGGCCGGCTGCGAAACATCGCTGATCGTGCCGCACGAATTCGTGATTTTAGGCCCATGGCCGGCATCCGCCGGGTCCGATGTTTTGTTTGAGTCCATCGATTTCCATTTCAGCAATTGGGCGGCAATGCCAAAAAACTGCCATCGCACGGCCTGGTCGATCGTGGCCTCGCTCTTGGCGCTTTCGCTTTTGGCGGCCGCATTCGCGACGGCCTACTATCGCGCCAGCCCGCCGGCGATTTCTGCCGAGCTGTATGTCGATGCACCGCTGTTGCGAACATTGGCCGGTTCACCTCCCGATTTGGAAGACGATCTCGATTCACACGCCGAGTTCATCACTCGGCGTGCGCTCATGAGCGCGGCCCTCAAACGCCCGGATGTCGCCCGGCTCGAGCTGGTCAAGGGTGTCGATGGCGACGGTTGTGCATGGCTTGCGAAGCGCATTCGTGCCGATGTCTGCGGCGATCGACTCTTGAAGATTTCGTACTTTGGCGAGCGCTCGCCCGAAGCTGTAAGACTGGTCAATGGCCTCGCGCAGGCGTACATCGATGAAATGACGAATCTGACGAGCCGGTTGCGTGCCGAGCGCGTCGATGAGCTCGAATGGGCCCACCGCGATGTGAAGAGCAAGCTGCGGGGAAAGAGGGCGGCCATCGGCCGAATCGAGAAACTCATCGAGCGCTGCGAGCCGGCCGCAGGCGCGGGCGCCTCCAGCCGCTCCGAAAAGTTCATGGCCTGGACGCGCGAACTGGAGATTCTGCGAAAGGCCGTCGAAGAAGGAGACGCGATCGAAGCGCGGATCGCGGAAGAGCTGTCTCAGCTTAAACAGCCAATTCAGGAAATCGGCGTCTCGCTGCACCGCGCGGCCGAGTTCTGACAATCGCCCGCGAAGCAGATTCGCCTCTCAGGGCCCGGTCGTCTTTGCGACGAAAAAACAAAGAACGCACTGTCCCGCCGGCACGCGGAAGATTAGACTCACGGCGCTGAGTCGTCTACTCTCTCTCACAAAGTTCGCTTGCCGAGGAGTTGCTGCCATGTCCATTGAGAACTGCGGCACGATCGGGTCAGATGGTGGGCGTGCGGCGGAAAAACGCGCGGAAGCAGTGAAGCCGCCCAAACGAGAACCCGCTGTAACGCCTGCGAGGCTGCTCATTCTGGCTCTGCTCGCGGCGCTTTGCGCCGCCGGAGCGATCGGGGCGGCCAGACGCGCGCCGGGAGCCGATCAACCCAATGAACGCACGGCGCGCGAAAGAGGCGCTTGTGTCTGCGGAGCTTCGCATCGATCGCCCGGCGATTCAGCAAGGAGGAAAAGAATTCGAAGCCTCAGAGAAAACGACCGAGACGTACCGCCAGACGCAAGGGCGAATGGTCAAGAGCGTATTCGTCCTGAACGCCGTGCTCCGCAAGCCGGAGATTGCCGAGCTGCAAGTTCTCGCGAATGAGGTGCATCCTCTTGAGTGGCTTGAACGCAACATCGAAGTCGATTTTCCAGCGACTGAGTTCATTCGCGTTTCATTCGTCGGCGCACGTTCGCCCGACGCGGTAACGCTTGTAAATGCAGTCGTCGACGAATTCCTCAAAGCTGCCAATGCGCAATTGATCGACCGCGAGAAGCGCATCGCAGAAATCGACAGGTGGCAGCGCGAGACCAACGATCGGCAGCGAGCGCTGAGTACGCATCTTCTGCGGCTCGCCAAGAGCCTTCACACGTCGGACCCCGCCGTGTTGAGCAACTGGCATCAATTCGACCTGGAAGATCAGGGGCAACTCCGAAAAGAGCGCTTTCGCGCACACCTTGATCTTACGGGCAATCGAATACGCCTCGAAGCGCTGGAACGCGCGGCGCGCGAATCGGCCGCGGCTCCAGACTCTGACGCCAAAATCGAGCGCGAGGTCGAGCGCGATGGCGTCATCGTCGGTTATCTCGTCCGCAAGGGCATTCTGGATGAGCTCGTCGCACAGGACGAAAGCCCGAAAGAGGTCGAAGCGCAGCGCGAGCTGGGCAAAATCAAACGAGAATTGGCTGCGATCGATAAGCCGCTTGCCGCTCGCCGGGACGCGCTGCGCCCGCAAATTGCAGATCAACTGCGGACGGCTGAAAAAGAGCGCCGGCAATCCGAGATCTCCGAGCTGGCGACAGCGATCAAGGTGGATGAGGCGCGTCTCGAGCAGCTTGACGCAGAACTTGCTGAGCGAAAGACCGTCAGTGAGCGGACCGGAATTTATGTGAGTGAACTTGAGATCATAAGGCGAGATTTGGAGGCGCTCGACGCGCCGCGTCAAAGGGCCGTCGATGAACGACAAAAATTGAAGGGACAAATAGAAACGATGCACCGCATCATTCTACACCGCGCGGCACAGTAGAACTCGCCCCTGTGAGGTAGCAGAACTCGCCAGAGTTTTGAGCGTCGAGCCCCTCCCCCCGCCCGCGGGGGGATCGAGGGGGGTTCGCGCGATCATCCCGGTTGGCTTTCGCTTGCTGCGGCGGGTGGCACGCCCTGAGTGAGGTCACGAAGGAAGGGCGTGCCAAGCGTCTCGGGGCGCCGCAGCCCGCGCGTCCCCTCCCCCCACTCGCGGGGGGATTGAGGGGGGGTTCGCGCGATCATCCCGGTTGCTTTTCGCTTGCCGCGCGGGAGGCGACTCTTGCGGCGGATACATCAGCTTGGTTGTGTGAGGCCGGAGGCGCCGCAGGACTTGCAGCCACAACCGCCGGCATGGGCGAAACGGCTGTTGGCGACGCGACGGCCACTGTCGGCGACTTCGATTCTGCCGCTCCCGAAAATACCAGCGTCGATAAATCCGGATCAAGCGACGCCCGGGTCTCTCGTTCTTGGGAAAACGCCACCAGCTCGGTATTGAAAATCTTGATGAGCGCGTGCAGACACGAGGCGACAATCGGCCCGATGAACACGCCCCATAATCCCATGACCTCGATTCCTCCCAGCACGCTCACAAATGCTAAGAGCGGATGGAGTTTGACATTGGTATGCAAAACATAGGCGCGAATCACGTTGTCCAAAAATCCGACGAAGACCACGCCGTACAAAATGAGAAATACGGCCATGCCCCACCGCCCGTCATGGAACCCCAGCCATAGCACATAAGGCCCCCAGATCAGCCACGTCCCCAACACCGGCACCAGAGCCGTCAGCGTCGCCAGAATCGTGACGATGAAAAAATGCCGGAAGCCGGCGATCTGCATGCCGACGCCGGTTGCAATTCCCTGCGCCAAGGCGGCGGCGAACGTCGCCGAGACCACCGCCCGCACCGCCTGATCGAACTGCGCGAGAAGGTGCCGCTTGTAATCGCGGTGAACGGGAATCAGTTTTTCTGTGGCCTGGATGAGCGCCGGTCCGTCGGCAAGAAAATAATAGAAGGCGATCACGAACGTGAGCAGGCCGACGACAATCGAAATGGCGATTCCCAAGAGGCTCAACGTCGAACCGGCGTATCCCAACGTCTTTCCCGCCAGAGTCGCGGCGCCGGTCCGCAGCTTGGCCTGAATGTCTCGCTCGAGTTCTGCGCGGTCGACTTCTTCGCCTGTCCAGTCTTCGTAGCGTCTCACCGCCGATTCAAAGGGCGCGCTCGTCTCGACGAAGCGGGCCGCCTCGATCCAATCGGAACCCTTCAGCGTTTTGTGCGCCACCGAGTAAAGCTGCTTGGCCGCCGCCACGGTGCCGAGCGCCAGGGGCACCAGCACCACCGCCATCACGAGGGCCGTCGTCAGCGCGGCCGCGAGCATGGTTCGGTTTTTCGTCCAGGCGAGAAACCGCCGATGAATCGGCTGGCAGAGAATGGCGAGCACGCCCGCCAGAAACAGGGGCATGAGGAAAGGAGCGATCACCTGATAGAAGGTGAGCCCCAACAAGACGATGACGGCCCCCATGAGCAGCAGCGACACGACGCGCGCCATCTGAGCCATGGGGAATGTTCCGCTTCTCTTTTTTCACGTGGGGACGCAGAATTCGAACGGCAGGTCGTTTATGATGGTACACAGAGTCGAACTCACGCAACAGCGGCCCGCGGCCAGCACTTTGAGAGATCGTGCCGTGTCGAAGCGATACGTCTTATGCGTCATGGCGGCCAATCGCACCGGCATTTTGGCGGCGGTGACGACGGCGCTCAGCGAGCTGGGGGGCGACATCCATGAAGCCAGCCAGACGGTGGTCGACAACTTTTTTACGATCACTTTGGCGGCCGACTTTCCCGAGCATCGCGACGCTCAAGTGATCGTCGGTCATCTGGAAGGCGTCTGCCGGCCCTTTGGCGTCGCCGTCGTCCTGAAAGATCCGTTGCGCGAGGGCGCAAAAGACAATCCTCCGGAGCGAAGCGAGCGGTATGTTTTGACCCTCACGGGCCGCGACGCGCCGGGAATCGTCGCGAAAATCTCGGGACGCCTGGCACGCGACGGCATCGGCATTACCGACTTGCGCGGGTCTCGGAATGACGGGGGCCAGTCTTTCGCTTTAATTCTGGAATTGGCTGTCCCTCCCGGAATTAACACGGCGCTCTTGCAAACCGAGCTGGAGCAATCGGGACTTTCGGCACAGATCGAGCGAGATGGAAGCTAGCCCGGCGAAATTCGCTCGGCACGCAAGCCGCGCTCCGAGACGTTTGCCACGCCCTTCCTTCGTGACCTCAGTCAGGGCGTGCCACCCACCGCACGACGCATCCATTCGGGTGGCCCGTCCGTCCCGAAGGGCGGGCGGGTCGCGACGCGACAAAAGGCCGCGCCATGCGCGCTCCTCGCAACGTGATCTCCCGCATGAATCGACCGGTCATTTCGGTGCTGCCTGCGCAGTCGCGTTGAGCACTATCTCGCTTCGCAATCATGAAAGCCGGCGGGCACCACCCGGTCAAATAGCGCAGGCTAAAAGCCTGAACTCCAACCGTTGCTCAATCGCGCGCGAAAGGCCGCCAATCTTGGTTATTCGTCTTTGCGGAACTTGCCGTGGCAGTCGTTGCAGGCGGCGTTCCCTTTCTTGCTGGCCTCGGTCGCCCCGGCAAGGTCCTTCTTAGCAAAGGCCGCTGCGGCCACCGTCATTTGCGCCTGGAATTCTTTGGCGTATTTCTGCCACTCGTCGATGTCTTCCTTCTTTTGGCCTTTTACTTCGTGCGTATCGTCGTGAGCGGCCAGGGCCAAAACCGCCAGCACGCTGGAATCTGCCGCCGCTTTGGCGAATTCGGCGTCACTCGGTTGTGGTTTCTTGCGGAGCGTTCGTTTGACACTGGTGTTGCGTTTGTTCACTTCCTTCATCAGCAATCCCAGGCGGCACAGCTTATTCCACTCATGCTCGGGCTTGGCGCCCCCTGATTTGCCGCCGAAGGCCGCCTTCACTGCTTCCAGTTCTTTCTTGGCGTCGTCGTACGATTTGGCATTGGACAGGGCGATGGCCGCATCGCGGACGTCGGCTGCCGCAGGCTTCCACGCCGCCTGTTCATCTGACTCGGCGACCGCTTGTGCGAGCACGGCCAGCACTCCGGCGTCGGCCGGAAGCGTCGTTCCCTTCGATGAGAGATAGCTCTGGTTGTCGGCCAAGGACGTTTCCAGCGCCTTGACTTTGGCATCAGCCTCGGCGGTGAGATCGCTCATGGGGGCCACTTGCGCAATCTTCGCTGGAGCCGCCGCATCGCAGGTCCATACCAGCGCGAGACCAATCGTCCCCAGCGAAATGCTAAAGAGAACCGACTTCAACATGATTGTCTCCTTCTCGTGAGAAACCGCCGGCACGATTGGCCCGTCGCGCTTGCGAGAACCCATCAGCCGGCATTTTTGGGTGGGATGGAGTGGGAATGACTCGCCAGGACCGACCAAAATCGCAATTCTCGGGTCGGATGCCCCGGCAAACCAGCCCCGATCCACAATTGAGGCGGGAACCCTTTAACCTGACACGTCAATTTGCAGTCGCAATTGTGGCAACAACGGGAATGGCTTGTCAACCCACGCGGCAATCCAGCAGCTCAGCCAAGTGCATGATCCGCGTGAGCTGCCGCTGGCGGTGCAGAGCGCCTCCGATATTCATGAGGCAGCCCGTGTCGGTGCTGACCAGAACATCGGCGCCCGACGCTTTTATGCAGCCGACTTTATCGCCCACCATCGCTCCTGAAATCTCGGGATACCGCACGGCGAACGAACCGCCGAATCCGCAACACTGATCCTGCTGTTCGAGCGGCACATAATCGACGCCGCGCACCGCGCGAATCAATGTTTCAGCCTCATCTTTCAACGCCAAGCCGCGCAAATGACAGGCGTAATGATAGGCGACCCTGCCGGTGAAGCTGGCGCCCACGTCAGTGACCTTGAGCCGGTTCACGAGAAAATCACTGAGCTCGAATGTGCGAGCGGCGAGGTCGATGGACCGCTCGTGCCAAGCTGCGTCATCGTGAAAAAGATGCGGGAATTCGATCTTCACCATTGCCGCGCACGATCCGGAAGGAACGACGACGAGTCGTTCACCGGCGAAGACTTCGATCGTGTGGCGGGCCAGGTCGCAAGCGCCGGCGAGAAAACCGCTGTTGTAAAAGGGCTGTCCGCAGCACGTCTGCTTTTCAGGGAAGTGAACGACGTGCCCGAGCCTGCGCAACAGCCGCACCGTCGCCACAGCCGCGTCGGGGCGCATCACATCGCCCAGACAGGTCGCCATCAACGCGACGTCCAAGATTGCTCCTTGTCACCGGATGCCCGCTGGTATTCGCAAACCGTACTGTACGGTCAGCCAGCGGTCAACCGGCGCACCGCCGCGTGGCCAGGCGGGTTCCGTGATGGAGTTCAGGCTTTAGCCTGCGTAACTTGGCACAGACAACCACGTGTCCAATGGCTCGTGGCAATTTGTCGAGGAGCGCGAACGGTGTGGCCTCTTGTTCCTGCGGAACCCGCCCGCCCTTCGGGAGCACGTCGTGAGTTGCGACACGACGCACTACATCGGGTCGAACTCACTCCAAGAGCCATCGGTGGGGAGGGCCAGGGTGAAAAGTGTGTGTTGTGCCGATTTGTCCACTCACCTTTTCCCTAACCCTCGCCCAGATAGCGCAGGATGACGGCGACTTCAAGGAATCGCCTGTCTCCAACCGTTCCTGCTCAGTTCAGCGTGCTCGGCGGCGCCGGCGCGGGAGGAGGAGGATATGAATCGTTCGGCTGCGGGGCAGGCGCACTGCCGTCATAGGTCGGAGCGCCCGGAGCCGTCGCGCAGGCTCCCGTCGTCGTCGAATAAGCCGATGCGCAACCCGTTGAACCGCAATTCGAATATCCGCCGCCGCACGTGGAGTATCCTCCGCCGCAACACCTGGATGACCTGGTGCGGCAGCTTCTGAAACCACAGCCGCGATTGCAACGCTGCCGACAGCCGCAACCCGCGTCGGCTTCGCGCTCCGGTATGGCCAGCCCTGCTCCAAGGGTGCCCAGCAATACCGCCCAGCCCAGAATCGTCTTGCGAATCATCATCGAACTCCTGGTCGTTAGTGGAATAGGTCTTGGTCAACTCCGAGGCGGTACCATACCGCGACCGGCGCCCGCACGAGGAAGCCGCCAGAAATTGCATTTTTTGTGCCGGGCCGCCAGGAATGCGTCCAAATCGGCTTAAGGCAGCCTTTGAAAGCCGACAGTCAGGCTCGGAAACAACGTTGCTGCCCCCTTAATATGGCGAGGAACCTGCCAGCGTGATTGGTTCCCGACCGATTGCCCGCACGACTCACGAGTTCGCCGCCTGCTGGCCCAATGGACCCAAGCGGTCTAAAATGGAACGTGAGGATGCGTCCGTCGCTGAACGCCGTGACCGATTTTCATGACCGCGCCATGTCCTGCCGACGATCGATTGATGGCTCTCGCGGCGGGCAAAGAGAATACAGGCGACATCGCGGCACATCTGGTGAACTGCGCCGCTTGCCGCATGCGGTTAAATTTGCTCGGCGGCGAAGCGCTGCAGAGGGAAACGCC
>DATGKC010000563.1:0-8544 GCA_035294845.1 Planctomycetaceae bacterium
GGCTCAGCTTAATGCAATACGCCTTGGCCCCTCGCATGATCGAGCGCTACTCCGGGCAAACTCTGGTGATCTTCGACTCAGACGATGCGGCCGCGCGCCCTGATCTCGCCGCAAGCCGTGGTTGGCAGCTTGCGGCCGATCTGCAAGACGGGCTGAAACTGTACCGCACGAGTCGAGGCGAATGACAGTTCTGTGCTCGATCGCCGCCATGCTGCTGCCTTGCTGGGGCGCTTCGGCGCTCATCGCCGCCGGCATGCGACATGTGCCGCGCAACTGGGCTACGTGTCTGCTGCGGTTTTGCTTGTCGGTCGGCGTGGGAGCGGGGCTGTCGTCGTGCACGTACTTTTTGTGGCTTGTCGCATTCGGAAGACCTCAGGGCGCGTACCTTGCCGTTGAAACGCTCTTCTGGTGTCTTGTGGTTTTCGTCTGCCGCGCGAACCTCCAATCGGCGACGAACGCGGCGGTTGCATCGAACAATCGGTCGTCCCTGTGCGAATCCCAAGATCGCGTCCTGAACCGCACGATCGCCGGGCTGTTTGCGACGATCCTCGCGATCGCCTTGGCGGGTCTGGCCGGCCAGGCGCTGGCGCATCCCGAAGGAGGCTGGGACGCCTGGGCGATCTGGAACCTGCGAGCGCGGTTCTTGTTCCATCTGGGCGACGATTGGCGGCAGGCACTGGACAGTGCCTTCGAGCACCCCGATTACCCGCTTTTGGTTTCGGGAAGCCTCGCGCGATGGTGGACTTTTGTGGGGCATGACGCAGATTGGGTCGGCCCGTTTTTCGGCGTCGCGTTTACGCTGGCGACCGTCGGTGCCGTCGTGGCGGCGATCGGTTTGCGGCGCGGGCGGAACATGGGCCTATTGGCCGGCGTGGTACTGTTGGGAACTGTGCGATTGCTCCGTTGGGGCGCCTCGCAATATGCCGACATTCCGCTGGCGTTCTACATGGCGGCGACTTTGCTATTGCTGACGATGCATGATGAAATAGCGCGCGAACGCAGCCCCAAGGCCGGCTCTGGTTTGTTGGTGCTCGCCGGGGTGATGGCGGGACTCTCGGCTTGGACGAAGAACGAAGGCCTGTTGTTTTTCATTGTCGTCATTTGCGTTCGCGCGACCGTCGTTTGGTTCCAGTGCGGCCTAGCGCGAAGCGTGCGTGAAAGTGCAAAAGTTCTTGCCGCGGCGGCGCCCGTGCTGTTCGTGGTGCTGCTCTTCAAATCGCAGGTTCCCGCCGCCAACGACCTGGCTGCGGCGCAAGGATTCGCTGAAACGACCGGGCGGCTGCTGGACCCCGCGCGGCACGTGGCCATTTTGAAAGCCTTCGCGGGAGTCGGCATTCAAGTGGCCCATGTCTTGGCGGCAGTCGTTCTGATCGGTGTTCTGTTATTGGGAAAACGCCGCAGCATGGCGAATGGCAATCGCGATATCTTGCTGGCCTCAGGCATCATCGGAATGATGCTCGCCGGCTACTACGTCGCTTATTTGGCGACTCCTTATGAACTCGATTGGCACCTGGCAACGTCGCTCGACCGTTTGTTCGTGCAGCTCGTGCCGATGGCGGCCTACGCCGCCTTCCTGCAATGGCGCACCCCGGACGAGATTTTGGCGCCGATCTCCGCGATTCGCGCTTTTCCGATTCGGCAGCAAGAGTCGCTGCCGGCGCCTCAACGACTGGAACCTGAAGAATCCGAGGCTTTCAACCTTGCCCAATTCCTTGCGGAGATGTAATATTCGCATCACGCCCTCGTCGACCATCCTGCCCGAATGAGTCGTCGCGCAGGTTTCAACCAAGGGTTGACGAGCGTCCTATTGCGAAAGATTTACTGGTTTGAATCGGCACCTACTCGTCGTGCCAGGGAGGGTACAACCAGTGCAAGCGCACAGCCTTTATGAAGAAGGCCTCCGTGAGGCGGAGCGTCACAAGTGGATCGAAAGCCAAAAGCGCGGCGTCGATCTGGGGGACTCGGCCCTGACCGACTGGTACCGCAGGTACTGGCCGTTGTTTTGCCGGCTCAAATGCCTCGAGCACCTGTCAGGAAGCCGTAGCTGGCGCGAATTTGCGCCGGAAGATTATGGTCTGCTCGGCACGCTGATCCGCGATGAAGACCTGCTTTTGGAAATGATCCTCGATCGTGCGCAGGCCGGCATGGAGAACCTGAGCATTCTGGTTTGGGCTCAGGAATGGGGCTTGCCGCTTAAGCGCGTGATTTCGATCCTCGAGCAGCTCAACCTCAACCGCGCGCAGATTTGGTTGAGCGAGCCTCCGCGATTCGCCCGGGCGGGGACGATTCAAGCCGAGACGGCTGTCTGACAGGCTTTTCATGGATGCGAGCAGGGACGCTCTCGAACCGGGCTTGCGCCCCGCGACAAGCCGCATGACTGGGCCGCGCCCTGAAATCGGCCTTCCGCGACTTTTCGCGGGCTTGCGCGTCGTCGCCTCGTCGACTCTACTAAGCCGCGTCTTGGGGATGTTCCGCGACGTGGCGTCAGCCCGGTTGTTCGGGCTGGGCCCGGTGTGGGACGCTTTTTCGTTCGCCTTTTTGATTCCAAATCTCGCGCGGCGGCTGTTTGGCGAAGGTGCGCTGTCGGCCGCATTTCTGCCTGCATTTGCTCGAGAGCTGGAGCGCGATCCTCGCGGCGGTTCGCAATCGGCCTGGCAGCTTGCCAGCCTGGTGCTGGCGATCTTGGCCGCCGTCCTCACAGGCCTTGTGCTTGCCGGTGAATTGATCACCTGGGCCTTGGCATGGCTCTTGGAAGGGAAAACTGAAACGCAGCTCATGCTCGGGCTGACGGCCGTCATGCTTCCCTATGCCACGCTCATTTGTCTGGCGGCGCAGCTGACTGCCGTTTTGCACGCCTTGGGTCACTTCGCCTGGCCGGCGCTGGTGCCGGTGGTTCTCAATGTCTGCTGGATTGCGACGATCTGGCTGGTCGATCCGTGGTTTGAGCCCGATCGAATCGCGCAGGCCTACGCGCTGGCGGTGTGCATCGTCTTGGCGGGCGTTCTGCAATTGGTGCTGCAATGGCCCACACTGCGCAAGCTGGGATTTCGCTTTGACAGCCGCTGGCATTCCGTGCGGCCGGCGGTCGGCGAGATCGTCAGAGGGATGCTGCCAGTCACACTGGGGCTCTCGATCACCCAGATCAACACGGTGCTTGACCGGTTGATCGCCTGGACGCTCACGCAACCTGCCGATGCCGCCGCCCTGTTGCCATTGCCCGGAAATCCCGCGTATCCCTTGTTGCCAGGCGCCATTTCGGCTCTCTACTTTGGTGAGCGGATGTATCAATTTCCGCTGGGAGTATTCGGCGTGGCGCTGGGAACGGTTTTGTTTCCTCTGTTGTCGCGGCATGCGGCGCGCGGAGATCTCGATCGCGTGCGCGATGATCTTTCGTTGGGGCTGCGGTTGGTGCTTGCGATCGGAATACCCGCGAGTGCCGGCCTCGCGCTCGTCGCTGAGCCGCTGACGCGCGTGTTGTTTCAACACGGCCAGTTCAGCAGCGACGATGCCCAGCGAACGGCTGGAATTCTCGTCGCTTACGGCGCGGGAGTCTGGGCTTATTGCGGCATTCCCGTCCTGTATCGAGGCTTTTATGCTTTGGGAGAGCGGAAGCTTCCCGTGCAGATCGGAATGGCCGCTGTTGTGCTCGATCTGACGATGAACTTGACGCTCATTTGGCCGCTGGCCGAACGGGGTCTGGCCTGGAGCACGGCCGTTTCAGCCGGCATTCAAGTTGCGGCGCTGGGGTGGATCGTTCAGAAACGCGTCGGGCGGCTGGATTGGCGGCGGCTGGCGACCACCGGCGGCAAAGCGCTGCTGGCAACATGCGCCATGTCGGCCGTTTGCCTGGCGGCGCTGAGACCTGGTCCGAGCGGCGCCGGGCTCTGGCGGGAGGCGGCCGCGCTTGTCGTTCCTACCCTGCTGGGAGGCGCGACGTACTTTGGCGTCGCCCGCGCGCTCGGGATCAAGGAGCTGTCGCTCTTGTTCGTCCGTGAGCCGAATACTCCGCCGCCTGGCTGAAATTCCTGCTACGGCTTCGCCTTTGGCTCTTCCTTGGGTATTTCGCTCTCTGCGACCTTCTTTTGCACGTCGACCGCTTCTTTATTGACGGTCTTGGCCACTTTTTCGGAGAGCTTCTTGGCCAAAAGGCCGCTCGGGTCGCAACCGGCGGCGACGGAGACGATCTTGCCTCCCTTCTCGATCAAGAAGTTGGTGGGCATCGTCTTGGTTTCGAAAACGTTCCAGGCTTCGCCTTTGGCATCGACGGCGTAGAGCATGTTCAGTTTCTTCTCTTTGACATAGGCCGCCACTTTCGCGTCCGGCTCGCGGAACACGGCCACCGACGTGAGGCCCGCGTCCTTATATGCCTCGTGCAGCGCCTGGAAATAGGCCAGCTCTTTGTCGCATCCTGAGCAGCCGCAGGTGAGCCTCACCAGAACCGGCCCTTTGGCCGTGAGCTCCGCCAGATCGATCACCTTGCCGGCCGAGTCCTTGATTTTAAACTCGGGGGCCTGCGTGCCGACATCGACTTTTTTTGCCTCGACTTTCTTCGTTTCGGCCTTCGTCGCCTCGGCTTTCTTGTCAGCCGGCTGAGGAGCATCGGCAAATGCGATGTGGGCGGCGAAAAGCAACGCCGATGCAGACCCGAGCAGACGAATCATGGGCGACTCCTTGTTGGGTGCGGCTGAGGGATTTCCAAGACCCTGAACTTCCGTCAGTTTAATCGAATCTCAATGGCGAAAACAGCCCTTTTGCGATTGAAGTCGTGCACCCATGAGCGTTTGCTTCCCGTAAATCACGACCTATGCTTGCCGGCAAAAACTCGAATACCAACTGCGGCGCGGTAAAGGCACTGCTGGGAAGCAGAGAGGGGCCTTGCCGCGCCGCTTGTTTTTGCGCGCGTTTAGACCAGTTTCCCAAATGATTCAACCTGGGCGATCTGGGGCGAATCTGCCGAATTTCCGGAGAATAGCGGCAGGAGCGGTTTCTCAACCGCCGATACTCATTCCCAGGGACTCTCATGAACACATCATTTCGCACTGCCTTCTGGGCTATGTGCCTGGGACTGACGGTCCCGATGGTGCTGTTCGTCGGTGTCGAATTGAGCTCCGGGGGAGGTCGAGCCGCCAAGAAGGCGGCGCTCTCGGCCGCCGATGATCGGGGAAGCTTGCGCGCCCATTGGGAACAGGCGGAATCGAAGTCCGCCGATGCGCGGCGCGGCGCCGCAGGGCACGGCGCCGCCCTCCGCGCCGAAAAGACTCGTGACGCCGCCGGCGCAAAAAACCCGCCGATTGCAACGAAGGGACAGTCGACGCCCGCCCCGAACACAACCGATCCAGCCGAGGCGAAAGTCGTCCTCGGTCCGCAGCTCGAACCGGATCAGGCAGCGGTCGACGGCGAGGGCGGGCGCGATCCGCGTGTCGGCGCTTTGGCGAGCCATGCGCGACCGAAAGTGCACGTCCTTCCAGACCCTGACGAATTGCCGGCCGCTTTGGAAGTGCGTCTGGCAGGCATCCAGCAACATCTTGACAAGATCGGGCGGGCCATTGCCGCACAAACAGATCACGAAGAACCGAACGATCGCCTCAAGCAGGCGACCGATTTGTTGCGACAGCTTCGAGAAGCCCGCGAGCTTGAAAAGCTCGCAACCGAGACGATCGAGCTGGCGGAACCCAAATCCGGCGAGCAAGGACCCGACGGCGACCATGCGCCCTCGCTGCCGCTGGACGACGCGAGCCCTCCAGAACCGAGCAAGTCTCCGGAAGCCGCGAACGGGCCATCGACCACCGGCAATTCCGCCAAAAATGATGCGGCCGATCATAAGAAACGGCCGCGGGCGGTGACTAAGATTTATCGCCCGCAATACCTGAGCGGCAGCGCACTGGAGTCGTTGGTCGAGCCGCTGTTGACGAACGACATCGGGAAGGCCGGAGCCGCGGACGCCGCAATTGATGAGTCGGCGGCAGGCGCATACGGCGATTCATCGCCGGCGCCTCGCAACACGCTGGTCGTCCATGACTTTCCCGACGTGTTGCGGAAAGTCGAACTCCTGATCGACGAGCTGGACATCCCGCCGCAAAAAGTGATTATTGAAGCGACCGTGCTCACAGTGCGGCTGAGCGGCGGCATGCCGCATGGCATCGACCTGGCCGAATTCAACGCCCCGGGCCAGCCGTTCGCCGTGACAGGAATCGGAAACGAACCGGTCGGCAAAGTTTCCCCGAAGCGGCGTGCTCCCTCCCTACTCTCGCAGCCAGGCACCCAGTTCACGCATGGGTTTGGACTCAAATGCGGCGTTCTGAGCGGCGATCCTCAGGCCTTTATTGGCGTGCTGGAGGCCGCCATGCAGTCGCGCCCGGCATCGTCCTGGCAGATGACGGTGCTCAATCAGCAATCAGGCGAATTGATGCTCACCGATTCATTCGGCCCTTCTGGAGCGAACGGTCAGTCTGCGGCAGGGACGATTCTCAAGATCAGGCCGATCGTCACCCGCGATGGAATTGTGAGCTTGGACGTTCGGCGAGAAGTGGATCTTGATTCCGCGTCGGGAACGCGCTCCGCGGCGCTGACCAACCAGTTCTCTCTCCAGGAGGGACAAACCGCGGTGCTCGCCGGCTTCTTCGCCGAACACGCCATGACTCAGCTTTATCGCACGAGCGGAATCGGGCAGATACCGTTTGTGGGCAGGCTCTTTCACAAGCAGGCGTGCGTCGTCGAACGCAGCGAAACGGTCGTGCTGCTCACACCGCACGTCGTCCGTTCCGACGCGGCCTCGGAAAGCGGACACGCCGTTCTTTCGACCCGGCCGGCACGGCAGCCGAAGATACAAGCGGCGTCAAAGTCAAAGCAGGAGGTCGCCGTCCCCGAGCGAAAGGCGGTGGAACAGGCCGTCATGATCGAAAGCGGAGACCCTGCCAATCTCACCCCACAGCGGCCTTCTCCCGTCGAGTCTGCCGCGCCAGCCGCGCCGCGCAAGCTGTCGAAAAAAGGGACGCGCCCCGCCCGATCGGCGATTGCCCCCTCAGCCAAAGACGCGACCGAAGAAGCCGAACTCTCGATTCCCGAGCTAACCTTGCCCAGCGAATCGAAGAAGCAGCCCGAAATTCGTCCGGCGCGCACGGCGCCGTGACAGGAGGCTTGACGACCGCTGGATCGGCGCAGGTCACGAACATTCGGCACGATCGGAAGCACTGATAAATCCGGCACGCGATTGGAGGCATTCCCCAGGCACGACGCCGTCGACGAATTGGACCGAACCGCAGAGTTGACCTAACCTTAATCCGGTCGGCCGGCGCGACGATCCAGCAACCGAACTGAAACAGAAATCATGAGTCACCGAATTTTGATTTGCGACGACGAGCCGCATATCGCACTGGCCTTGGGGATGAAGTTTCGCAACGCCGGGTTCGAAGTGCAGACGGCACGGAACGGGCAGGAAGGCTGGGAATCGATTCTCGAATCGCCTCCGGACCTGTTGATAACCGACTGCACAATGCCGCGGATGGATGGTTTGGAGTTGTGCCGCCGGATCCGCGGGATTTCGAGCCTTCAGGATTTGCCGATCTTCATGCTCACGGCGCGGGGACTCGAACTTGATCCGTTCATCATCCACGACGAACTGGCCATCTCGAAATTGATCTTGAAGCCCTTCAGCCCGCGCGACCTGTTCAACGACGTGCAAGAGGCCCTCGGCCTTTTGCCCGAAACGGTCGGCGCATCCGGCTGAGCCGCGTGAGCAGCGCAGAGTACGCTCGTTCCCAGCTTCATCGGTAATCCGCTGCGAGTGACGAGCTGCCTCACCGTTTATTCAGGGGGCGGCCGGTCGGTACGCAAGGTGGCGCAGGGTATCGAGGCAGAGCCCGGCAGAGCCTCGAGGGTCGCTTTGTTCCCAGGCAGAGCTTGGGAACAAGACAACGGGCTTCGCGGTGCGCGAACCGGCATCGTCTTGCCAGCCTCAATCCATTCATCTATCTTCTATCCTCGATTCTCAATCGTCGAAGGTTTGGGTCTCCGCTTGGGAGGCCCGTGAGCCAGACGGAGCATTTCACAGGGAAAGGCGCGGTCTTGTTGCGTACAAAAACGTGCGGCCAGTTGAGGGGAGAAGACGTCGAACAGTCTGTCACCGTTTGCGGGTGGGTCGACAGCCGCCGCGACCACGGGGGCCTGGTGTTCATCGACTTGCGCGACCGGTACGGCAAGGTTCAAGTCGTCATCGACCCCACGCAGGGCCAGTCGCTGCACGATCTGGCCGGGGCGGTGCGCAATGAAGACGTGTTGCGCGTGACCGGCCGCGTCGTACGCCGCGCCGAAAAAGACGTCAACCCCAAGCTCGCGACCGGCGAAATTGATATCCGCGCGAACGTGCTCGAAGTGCTCAACAAGAGCCGCGTCGTTCCTTTCGAGCCGGGCACGACGACTCCTCCCAACGAAGAGCTGCGACTCAAATACCGCTTTCTCGACCTGCGCCGCCCGCGCTTGCAAGAGCTGATGCTGTTCCGGCACCGCTTGACGAAGCTGGTGCGCGATTACTTCGACCGGCATGGG